>NZ_OY762905.1:4895000-5175666 GCF_963666525.1 uncultured Cohaesibacter sp. | reverse complement strand
GATCTCTTCGATGTGAAGAGCGAAGACGTTGCAGGTTTTATCGAGCGGGCGGTGACGCTGCGCAAGGAGTACGGGTTCTCCGATGCTCGGGTGCCTATGGTGGCCATTGCGGATGCCGACATCGCGCTGACCGAAGAGCAGATGAAGCCCTTTGCCGACATTCTGAAGCCACCCCTTACTCAGGATCTCATCGCCAACCGGCTGACCTCCCTGATGCGGTTGGCGACGATGCGGCGTGAGGCCGAGCGTCGGTCTCTCACCTTCAAGCGGTTCGGAGTCGGGCTACCAGTCGTCCCGCCGCCGCGGGTTCTTGACAAGCAGAGCCTGCTCTATCTCGGCGCGGGTGCTGCCTTCCTGCCGGTTCAGGTTGCCTTGCCGGAAACAGTCGAGACCATTGCCGCACTGACCCCGTCGATGGCTATGCACTATCTGGAGGCCAAGTCGTTCGATGCTCTGGTCGTGGAGCTCAGTGACTATAACGAGCATCTGATCGAGTTCATTGCCGACCTGCGCCGCAATCCAAACTATTTCTCCTTCCCGATTATCCTTGTCTGTCACAAGCGGGCCGTTCAGGACGGGTTGGCGGGGCTTGCTGCCGGGGCAAACGACATCGTCTCCTTCCCCTTCTCCGAGCGCTTTTTCGAGAACCGCTTTGACATTCTGGTGCGTGAGGAACGCTATCGGTTGCAGTTGCGCAAGATCTTTTCCGAAGCCCGCCTGCTGATGCCGACGGATGCAGTTACGCGGCTTTATTCGGAAGAGTTCCTCAAATCGCATCTGGAAGTTTTGCAGCAGGAAGATGCCGGCGCATCGGTAACCTTCGTGGGGTTCGATCTTTCGTTTGATGCCGTGCATGAAAAGCGTGGCGGGGATCGCCTGCCGCCGGCTCTGTTGGCCAAGGTGGGCCGCCTCATCTCTTCGCTGATGCGGGCGGAAGATCTGTTGGCGCGGCTCGATAATGGCTTCATGGTCGGCTTCTTCCCCGATACCGATCTGTTCGAGGCGCGGTTGGCGCTGCAGCGTATCCGCTCGATTGTCCAGCTCAGTCCCTTTGTCGAGCAGCATTCGGAACGGGCGGTCTATGTATCGCTCGACTTCTCCCTGCACTATTGCGATACGCGCAGCCCGGAGTTCAATGTCGAACGCATCCTCAGGGACCTGTTCGAGAACCCGGTCGTCCGCTTCTGACTGGTGACCCCTCAGGGCTATTTTGCGCTGAGGGCCAGTCGTGCCAGCTGCGTCATGATGACGGCCGTGCCTTTTAGCCGGTCTGCAGACGATTTCCAATCGCGCGCAAGAAAGACCTTCTGATCCGGACGGATCTTGGCCAGTGTTCCCTGCTCCGTCAGATATTGCACAAGACCGGCCGGGTTGGCGAATTCGTTGTTGCGGAAGGATACAACTGCCCCCTTTGGCCCGGCATCGATCTTCTCGACATTGGCCTTGCGACACAGACCCTTGATATAGACAATCTTGAGCAGGTGCTTGACCTCCTCTGGCTGCGGACCAAAACGGTCGGTCAACTCGGAGCCGAATTCATCGATCTCGTCCGCTTCTACCAGATCGGCAAGGCGCCGATAGAGGTTGAGCCGCAATTGCAGATCATGGACGTAGCTGTCCGGGATCAGCACCGGTGTGCCGATGGAAATCTGCGGTGACCACTTGTCCTCCATGATGGTCAGATCGCCAGAGCGCAGCGACGCCACGGCCTCTTCCAGCATCTGCTGATAAAGCTCGTAACCGACTTCCTTCACGTGACCCGACTGTTCCTCGCCCAAGAGGTTGCCCGCGCCGCGAATGTCGAGGTCGTGGCTGGCGAGCTGGAAGCCCGCTCCAAGGGTGTCGAGGCTCTGCAACACCTTGAGGCGGCGTTCGGCGGTCGGCGTCAGTGTCTTCTTGGCCGGAACCGTGAAGAGCGCATAGGCGCGGGTCTTGGAGCGGCCGACGCGGCCCCGCAGCTGATAAAGCTGGGAAAGGCCGAACATGTCGGCGCGATGCACAATCAGCGTGTTGGCGGTTGGTACGTCGATGCCGGATTCCACGATGGTGGTGGAGAGCAAAACGTCGAACTTGCCGTCATAGAAAGCCGTCATGATGTCATCAAGCTGCCCGGCGGGCATCTGGCCATGGGCGACGGCAAACTTGACTTCCGGCACCTGCTCCTCGAGGAAGCGCTGGATTTCGGCAATGTCGTTGACGCGTGGGCAGACATAGAAGCTCTGGCCGCCGCGATAGCGTTCGCGCAGCAGGGCCTCACGGATGGTGAGCGCATCAAACGGCGAAATGAAGGTACGCACAGCGAGACGGTCAACTGGTGGCGTCGCGATGAGAGAGAGTTCGCGTACACCGGTGAGTGCAAGCTGCAAGGTCCGCGGAATCGGGGTCGCGGACAGGGTCAGGACATGGACGTCGGCGCGTAGTTCCTTCAGGCGTTCCTTGTGCTTGACGCCGAAATGCTGCTCCTCGTCGATGATCAGCAGGCCGAGGTCGCGGAATTCGATGCTCTTGCCCAGCAGCGCATGGGTTCCGATGACAACGTCTACGGAACCGTCCTTGAGGCCCTTCTTGGTGTCGGACAGCTGTTTGGAGGAAACCAGCCGTGATGCTTGGGCGATATTGAGCGGGAATCCGGCGAAGCGGTCGGCAAAATTCTTGTAATGCTGGCGGGCAAGCAAGGTCGTGGGGACCACCACGGCCACCTGTTTTCCGTTCATGGCGGCGATGAAGGCGGCGCGCAGCGCAACCTCGGTCTTGCCAAAGCCGACATCGCCGCAAATGAGGCGATCCATCGGACGGCCAGAGCCCATGTCGTCGAATACCTGCTCGATGGCGTTGAACTGGTCTTCGGTCTCGTCGAACGGGAAGCGGGCGACGAATTCGTCATAGAGGCCTTCGGGCGGCGTTACACGCTCGGCCTGACGCAGTTCGCGCTCGGCTGCGACCTTGATCAGCTGATCCGCCATCATGCGGATCCGCTCTTTCATTTTCGACTTGCGGGCCTGCCAGGCGACACCACCCAGTTTGTCAAGCTGCGCCTCGGTGTCTTCCGAGCCGTAGCGGGACAGAAGCTCGATGTTTTCGACCGGCAGGAACAACTTGTCGCCGCCGGCATAATGAATTTCGAGACAGTCGTGTGGCGCGCCGGCGGCGTCGACGGTCTGCAACCCCATGAAGCGGCCGATACCGTGCTCGATATGTACGACGATGTCGCCTTCGGAGAGGCTTGAGGCCTCTGTCAGAACATCGGAGCTCTTCTTGCGGCGGCGCTTGTTGCGGATGAGGCGGTCGCCGAGGATATCCTGCTCGCCAATGACCACGTCGCGGTCGATGGCAAAGCCGCTTTCCAGCTCAAGCACGGTGAGACCGACCTGATTGGACTTGATGACCTGCCGCGCCTGCCATGTTTCATAGGGCACCAGCCCGGTCATCTCGTGGTCGGTCAGAACCTGATGCATGCGCTCGGCCGAGCCGGGCGTCCAGCAGGCGATGGTGACGCGCTTGTTGCCCTTCTTGAGGGCCTTGATATGGTCGATCAGCGCATCGAAGACGTTGACATTCTCGGCGCTGCGTTCGGCCGCAAAGGTGCGCCCCTGCTTGCCGCCGAGATCAACGATGGTTTCTACCCCGGTTTCGGGGATGTCGAACGGAGACAGCCGAACGCGCTTCTGGGTGCCCAGGATGCTGGTCCAGGCCTCGCGGTCCAGATAGAGCAGATGCGGTTCGACCGGCTTGTAGGGCACGCCCTGATCGAGGCCGGACTCAAGCGCTTCCCTGCGGGCGGCATAGTGGTCCTTGATCAGATCCATCCGTTCCTTGATGGCTTCATCGCTCAGCGGGTCGAGAATGACCGGGGCCTCGTCGGTGAAGTCGAACAGCGTCTGCAAATCGTCGTTGAAATAGGGCAGCCAGTGCTCGATGCCCTGATAGCGATGACCGTTCGATATCGCCTGATAGAGCAGATCGTCGCGGGTCGAAGCACCAAAATTGGAGGTGTAGCGGCGCCGGAAGCTGGAGATTGCCTCATCGGTCAGCACCACCTCCGAGGCGGAGACAAGGTCGATTCCCTTGAGCTGACCGACCGTGCGCTGGGTGTTCTGGTCGAACTTTCGGATGCTCTCCAGCGTGTCGCCGAAAAAGTCAAGGCGCACCGGTTCCTCTGCGCCGGGCACGAACAGGTCGACGATACCGCCCCTGACCGCATATTCGCCATGTTCCCTGACCGTCGGTGTGCGCAGGAAGCCGTTGGTTTCCAGCCAGACGATGAGCTCGTCCATATCGACCGAGTTGCCCGGTTTTGCCGACCAGCTCTGCTTTTTGACAGAAGCCTTGCTGGGAACGCGTTGCAGCATGGCGTTGACCGATGTCAGCAGGATGACCGGGCCCGTGAAGCTGGCATAGGCCAGGCGCGACAGAGCTGTCATCCGCCGGGCCGAAATTTCCGCGTTTGGTGACACTCGATCATAGGGCACACAGTCCCACGCCGGTAGCGACAGGCAGGTGAGCTTTGGCGCAAAGAATTTGAGCGCCTCCTCCATGGCAGCCATGCGGCGATCATCGCGGGCGATATAGACCGCAGCCAGCGTCTTGTCGGCTGTCTGCTTGAGATGCGCTTCAGCGACTTCGGCAACAGCCAGCCCCTCCAGCCCGTCCGGAACGTGGCTGACGTGAAGCATCATGGACTTGGCAAGGGCGTTGGCAATAGTGGTCATGGCTGGGAAAAGGTCGTGTGTGTGAATGCAAAAGGCGGACAGGCTCCATAGCAGCTAAAGGCCTTGTCCGCCAGCTTGGCATAAAACAATATAAGAGCCGGAAGGGCTCAGAGAAGGCCGGACTCGAAATTCTTGTGATAGTTCTTGATCCGGTGGAACATTGGACAGTCAAAGGCTTCCGGCACAGGCAGTTCGTTGGTGAACCACTGCATCAGGTCGCGGTCATGCTGGTCCATCAGCATTTCGAGCTGATCCAGTTCGTCATCGCTCAGATTGTCGAGCTCGTTGTCGACGAACCGTCCCAGCATCAGGTCCATTTCCTTGACGCCCCGGTGCCAGGCACGCATGAGAATCTTCTTGTGCCGTACATCCAAACCTTCACTGCTGCGGGTCGTGCCGTGGGACATAGTCGTTTGCTCCTTTAGGGCTTAGTCACTTGTTGACCCTGTATAACCACTGTGAGGCTGCTTGTCAGCCATTGATCGATAGTCTATCACAAAACAAAAGGAGAACATGTATTGACGCGGCCCCTTGAGTTGGCCATGGTTGGCGTAAATTCATGTCATTTCACGGAATCAGATCTCGACCGATGCGCCCCGACCGTCTTAATAGCTATTTCGCTTCCCTGACGACCCTCAAAGGGGTGGGGCCGAAGATCGGTCAGGCCTTCTCGCGGCTTTTGCGAGGCGATGTGTTGCAGCCGAGCCGACGGATCGACCTGCTATTGCACATGCCTGTGGCTATCATCGACCGCAGTTTGCAGCCATCCCTCGCGGACGCTCCGGATGGGCTCATCGTCACGGTGCGGCTGACAATAGACAAGCATTTGCCGCCCCCCCGCAACAACAAACGTGTTCCCTACCGCGTTCTTGCTCATGACGAGACGGGCGAGATCACCCTCACCTATTTTCACGCCAATGGCGGTTATCTGGAACGACAGATGCCCGTCGGCTCCGTCCGGTTCGTCTCCGGCAGGCTTGAGCGCTTCAACGGTGTTCCGCAGATCACCCATCCTGATCATGTGGTCGATGAGGATGATTTTGCCACCATGCCGCTGATTGAGCCAGTCTATCCGCTGACCGCAGGGCTTTCGGGCAAGGTGGTGCACAAGACCGTTCAGGCCTGCCTTGAAGAGATGCCGCCGCTGCCCGAATGGCAGGAAAAGGCGTTGCTTGATCGCGAGCACTGGCCAGCTTTCCACGAAGCGCTCGACCGTATCCACAATCCGATCGGGTTGTCCGATCTCGATCATCTTTCCCCGGCGCGGCGCAGGATCGCCTATGACGAATGTCTTGCCAGCCAGTTGGCCCTGTCGCTGGTTCGCAGCAATGTCAAGAAGGCCAAGGGGCTGGCGCGGCAATGGGACGGAAAGCTCAAGGATGCCCTGATCGATGCCCTGCCCTTCACGTTGACTGGCAGCCAGCAACAGGCAATTGCCGAGATCGAGGCCGATCTGGCCTTGCCGGAACGCATGCTGCGGCTGGTTCAGGGCGATGTCGGCAGTGGCAAGACCATGGTGGCGCTGATGGCGGCGGCCGATGTCATCGAGTCCGGTGCTCAGGCGGCGATGATGGCTCCGACCGATCTTTTGGCGCGTCAGCACTATCAGTCGGTTCGCAGCCTTTGCGAGACGGTGGGCATTCGGGTTGCCGTGATGACCGGCAAGGACAGCGCCGCGGTCAAGCGACAGATCCTTTTTGCACTTGAGAAGGGTGATATCGATTTTCTGATCGGCACCCACGCGCTGTTCCAGCAATCGGTGGTGTTTGCCGATCTGGGGCTGGCAATTGTCGATGAACAGCATCGGTTTGGCGTGCACCAACGCCTGATGCTGTCGGACAAGGGCATCGCGACGGATCTTCTGGTGATGACGGCAACCCCCATTCCTCGCACATTGGTGTTGACCCATTATGGCGACATGGATGTGTCGTTGCTGACGGAAAAACCCGCAGGACGCAAGCCGATAGAGACGCGGACCATGTCACTGGATCGGCTCGGTGAGCTGGTGTCACGCCTTGCCGCACAGCTTGAAAAGGGTGCCAAATGCTATTGGGTCTGCCCGCTGGTGGAAGAATCCGAGCTACTTGATGCTACGGCTGCCGAAGATCGGCACGAGAGCCTCAAGGCGGTCTTCGGTCATCGGGTGGAGCTCATTCACGGGCGGATGTCGGCGGAGGAAAAAAAATTCGCCATGGATCATTTCAAGGATGGTGACGCGCAGATCCTCGTGGCGACCACCGTGATCGAGGTTGGCGTCGATGTACCCGAGGCGACCATCATGGTGATCGAACACGCCGAACGGTTCGGGCTGGCCCAGTTGCACCAGCTGCGCGGTCGTGTCGGCCGTGGTGACAAGGCCTCTTCCTGCATTCTGCTGTTTCAGGGTCCACTTGGTTCGGTCGCCAAGGAACGCCTCAACATGATGCGGGAGACCGAGGACGGATTTCGCATTGCCGAGGCTGACCTGCGGCTGCGCGGTGAAGGGGATGTTCTGGGCACGAAGCAGTCCGGTATGCCCGGTTTCAGGGTGACGGATGCAGAGGCGCACAAGGATCTGATGGAGATGGCCCGCAAGGAAGCGCGGTTGATCGTGGAAATGGATCCCGGCCTACAGGGCAAGCGCGGGGAACCCTTGCGGGATCTGCTCTATCTGTTCGGGCGCGATGAAGCCATTCTGCTGCTGAAAGCCGGCTGACGCACGACTTTCAGATTGCTGATCTATTCGGCAACTTCCATCTGTTTGGAATTCGGTTTGCTGTCCTCGTCTGTCGAGGCCATGTCATTTGCCGGGGATACATCCTTTGGCGCGCTCTTCAAGCCGAATTTCTTGTGTGCCTTTTTCTTGTCTTCCTCTGCTGCATTTTTCGTAATGAACTTGGGTGTGACCAGACCGGCAGAGACGACGAGTTTGGCTGCGTCCTCGACGCTCATGTCCAGCATGATGACGTCATTGCGCGGTACGAACAGCAGGAAGCCGGATGTCGGGTTCGGCGTAGTCGGCAGAAAGACGGAAATATAGCCGTCATGGTCATCACCGGGCTTTTCCCGATCTTCAATGCGGTGTGCCACCTCGCCCATCGTTTCAGTGGCAACGAAAGCAAGTGCCCATAGGCCTCGGCGCGGATATTCGACAACGGCTGCCTTGGTGAAGGTCTTGCCCTTCTGGGAGAGCGCCGTTTCAAAAATCTGCTTGAGCGCATTGTAGAGGTTGCGCACCAGAGGCATGCGGCCGACGAGGATTTCACCGAAGGTCAGCAGCGAGCGCCCGACAAAATTGGCGGTCAGGAATCCGAGGATCGTCAGAATCAGGAAGGAAAAGACCAGCCCGACACCAGGCACTGAAAATGGCAGATAGTTGTCCGGGTTGTAGATATGCGGAATGTAGGGTTTGACGGTGGAGTCAACCCAGCCGATGAAGGCCCAGGTGATGTAGATCGTGATGCCGATTGGAGCAGCGATGACCAGGCCCATCAGAAAATAGTTTCTCACGCGGGTACCAAAGGTCAGCCTGCCGAGTTCGATTGGGCCCTTTTTGTCTTCATTCTTCGATGTCATCTGTGTTTGTTCCGTTCAATCCCGGCCTTTTGAGGTCGAAAATCCTGTGCTTGACCACGCTTTGCCGCCGGCCGCCAATTGGGGGCCAGCAAGCCTATGTCTTTTGGCATTTATGGCAGGTCAAGATATTCTTTCCTGCCTATAAAGATAATGCGCCCTGTGTCTACTTAAAAGATGAAGAAATCAGTTTCCTGCCCGAATTATGGGCTAAGCATGTTGCAGTTGAGCGTCGGAATAAATATTTCTGGTGTCTAACTCACCTTCGAGGCGTCGGGCTGCGTTGTCAGCTGGCGATTTTGGATGAAGCAGCTCAAGCGGCCTTTCTATCTCCTGTCGGGTCTGGCCCTCACTGCCATTGGCATTGTCGGGGCCTTTCTTCCGGTGTTGCCTTCAACGGTCTTTTTCATCATGGCGGCTTTCTGTTTCACGCATTCGTCGCCCCGTCTTGAAGCATGGATACTTGATCATCATCTGTTCGGTCCGCCAGTCGTTGCGTGGCGGGACCATGGCGCGATCAGCCGCAAGGCAAAGTATTTTGCCTTTGGCGGGATGGCTTTCGGTTTTGTCATGTTTCTCGCGTTTGCTCGGCCGACGGTCTGGCTGTTGCTTCCGGTGATGCTGTTTTTTGCCGCCTCAGCACTCTATGTCGGCACTCGGCCGGATGGCCCGAGGGATTAGCGTCGGCGTTGTGTGTGATCCCTGCTGGCGTTTGACGCGGGTTGCGTGCGCAACTGGTTCCAGTCCTCGCGCAGAATGCCGTAGCTGAGGGAGTCGAAATACTTGCCGTCGAGAATTCGTGCCTTGCGGTAACAGGCCTCCAGCTTGAGGCCGATCCTTTCAGCAAGGGCCATCATGCCGGCGTTGCCCGACCAGGTGGTGAGGCCGATGCGGACAAGAGCCGGGCGCTCGGTCAGTTGCCGGTCGATCCAGAGTGGCAAGGCAACGGTTCCGATGCCCCTGCCCCAGTCAGTCTGGTTGAACAGGACGATGCCGACCTCCAGCCAATTGGTACGCTGGTCTTTCCAGTAGTAGGAAACCTCGCCAAGAATGCGGCCGTCTTCTTCCTCGAAAATCAGTTCGAAGTTGAAACTCGGATTCGGCTTGGTCAGCTCAAAGCCGAATTCCATGATTTTCTTGTTCTGATCGGCTGCCGTCGGCATGCCCAGATAGGGCCCGTTCAGGCGATGGAAGGCTTGTGTCGGGGCGATGAGCTTGCGGTACTGCGGCAGATCTTCAAGCTTGATGGGGCGGAGCGCGATCTTCATGGGAAATTTCATATGCCTGCCTGCCCTTGGGCAAGCAGGCTGATTGATAGGAATTTCAGACTCTCATTATTCCACGGTCACTGATTTGGCAAGGTTGCGTGGCTGGTCCACATCGGTGCCCATGAAGTTTGCCGTATAGTAGGCAAGCAACTGTACTGGCAGGGCAAAGACGATCGGAGCAATGACTTCCGGCACGGTCGGCAGGACGATCATCGTGGCGTCATCAAGGGAGTTCTTGGATGCGCCCAGTTCATCGGTGATCAGGATGATGCGGCCATCGCGGGCTGCGACTTCCTGCATGTTGGACACTGTCTTCTCGTAATATCCATCATGCGGCGCGATAACGACCACCGGCATGGTCTCGTCGATGAGCGCGATCGGGCCGTGCTTCAATTCACCGGCAGCGTAACCTTCCGCATGGATGTAGGAGATTTCCTTGAGCTTCAAGGCGCCTTCAAGAGCCAATGGGAAGTTGGAGCCGCGACCCAGATAGAGAACATGCTTGACCTTTGAGAGTTCATGGGCGAGATCCGAAAGGGCTGCATTCGGCTTCAGGGCCTGCCGGATGAATTTCGGCAATTCGCTCAGGGCCTTGACGTAGGCTTTCTCTTCTTCTGCCGTGATGGTCCCCCGTGCGCGTCCCGCCATGATGGCAAGGGCCAGCAGCACGGACAGCTGACAGGTGAAGGCCTTGGTCGAGGCTACGCCGATTTCAACGCCTGCAAGGGTTGGGAAGATCACGTCACTCTCGCGGGCGATGGTACTTTCCGGCACGTTGACGATGGAGGCGATATGCTGTCCCTGCTGTCTGCAATAGCGCAGCGAAGCCAGCGTATCGGCGGTTTCACCTGACTGGGAAATGAACATCGCAAGTCCGTTCTCCGGCATCGGCATTTCGCGGTAACGGAACTCGGAGGCGACATCCATGTCAACCGGAATGCGGGCCAGACGCTCAAACCAGTATTTGGCGACGATTCCAGCATAGTAGGCGGTACCGCAGGCGCTCAGAGAAATGCGGCTGAGAGTAGCAAAGTCGAATGGCAGGGTCTCGTTCAGACGCACCGTGCCGTTGGCAAAATCGACATAGTGGGACAGCGTGTGCTGGATGACTTCCGGCTGCTCATGAATTTCCTTTTCCATGAAATGCTTGAAGTTGCCCTTGTCGACGATATTGGCCGCAGCCTGGGCTGTGGTTTTGCTGCGTTCGACCTGATTGTTGTTCTCGTCAAAATAGGTCGCGGATGTTCTGGTCAGAACCACCCAGTCGCCCTCTTCCAGATAGGTGACTTCATCGGTAAACGGTGCCAGTGCAAAGGAATCGGACCCGAGATACATTTCGCCATCACCGTGGCCAACGGCAAGTGGCGAGCCACGACGGGCGCCAATCATCAGGTTTTCTTCATCACCGAAGATGATGGCCAGCGAGAAAGCTCCTTCCAGACGACCCAGAACGGCCGAGACGGCCTCGACCGGCTTCTTGCCAGCGAGCATCTCGTCGTGGATCAGGTGAACGACCGTTTCCGTGTCGGTTTCCGACTCGAACACATGGCCCTTGGCGGTCAGCTCTTCGCGGAGCTCGCGGAAGTTCTCGATGATGCCGTTGTGCACGGCTGCGACATTACCGGCTTTGTGCGGATGGGCGTTGGTCTCGTTGGGAATACCATGGGTGGCCCAACGGGTGTGACCGATGCCAATGGAGCCCGGCAGCGGATTGCCATTGAGCAACTGCTCCAGATTGCGCAGCTTGCCCGGCGCGCGGCGGCGGTCCAGGGCCTTGTTGCAGATTGTCGCGACTCCGGCGGAATCGTATCCGCGATATTCGAGCCGTTTCAGAGCGTCGACCAGCTGGGGCGCTACAGCTTCTTTACCTAGAATTCCAACGATTCCACACATGGCAGTTTCTTTCCCAAATTTTGATTCAAGATGTCTATGTCTTTGCTAACCAGTAGCGCAGAGCTTTCTGATTTGAGAAATCAAATCGGATTGCAGTTTCTAACGTAACCGAAAAAAGGGGCTTTCCGCCCCTCTTGAAACTTCCATATCTATTTGTTTTCTTTTTTCTTTTTTTCCCGGAAGGCGGCCGCCCAACCAGCCTTGACAATGGGGCGTGAGCGCGTGAAGGCCAGATCGTCAGGGTTAACGGTATCCGTAATTACACTGCCTGCTCCGATGATCGCCCCGTCTCCGATGGTGGCTGGAGCAACCAGTGCCGTGTTGGATCCGATGAACGCGCCCTTGCCGATATCGGTCTTGAACTTGTTGAAGCCATCATAGTTGCATGTGATGGTTCCGGCGCCGATATTGGCCTTGGCGCCGACGCGAGCGTCGCCAATGTAGGACAGGTGATTGACCTTGGCGCCCTCTTCCACAATGGCCTTCTTGATCTCGACAAAGTTGCCCACCTTGGCTTTCTTTTCGAGCACCGCGCCGGGGCGCAGACGGGCATAGGGGCCGATCGCGCATCCTTCGCCGATCACGGCTCCTTCGAAATAGCAATTGGCTAGAATGGTCACGTCGTCGCCGACGGTCACGCCGGGGGCAAAAATGACATTCGGTTCGATGGTGATATCCTGCCCAAGTTTTGTATCATAGGAAAAGAAAACGGTTTCCGGCGCGACAAGGGTGACCCCGCCGGCCATGGCTTCCTCACGCGCCCTTTGCTGGAAGGTGGCTTCCACTCTGGCCAGATGGGCGCGGCTGTTGACGCCCTGCAGCTCGGATTCATCGGCCTCGATGGCCGTTACCTTGAGGCCGCGCGCGTTGGCAATCTCGACGGCATCAGTAAGGTAATATTCGCCCTGTGCATTGTTGGTCTCGATGCTGTCTAGAAGATCCAGCAACCCCGCTCCTGCAAAACCCATGATCCCGCCGTTGCAGAAGGACACCTTGAATTCCTCTGCGGAGCAGTCCTTGGCTTCACGGATGGCAACCAGATTGCCGTCCTTTTCCAGAAGGCGCCCATATGGATCCGGTGTATCCGTGCGAAAGCCCAGAACGACCACATCGAAGCCAGCCGCGAGCTTCTCACGCATGGCCGCGATGGTTTCGCTGCGCAGCAACGGCGTGTCTCCAAACAGTACAATGACATCGTCTCTGGCGTCGGTCAGATGCTTGCGAGCGGCCAACACTGCATGTGCGGTTCCCAATCGTTCGGTCTGTTCGCAGGCGACGACACTGGGGTGCATCCTTTGCGCTTCCTTGAGAGCCAGCTCCATGTCTGGGCCGACGATCAGCGCAACTTCCTCAACACCGGCGTCCTTTGCTGCCCGAGCAACATGACCCACCATCGAAAGGCCTGCCACCTTGTGAAGGACCTTCGGTGTTTTCGATTTCATCCGGGTGCCGTGTCCAGCTGCCAGTATGATTGCCTGACATGAGCGATGGGTCATCAAATGCCTCCTGCGACCAACTCTTCGTTGCGTACTGATCTATTTGAAGAAATTTCCTAAGGAACAATTGAAACTGATATACGAACGGGCCTTGCGGTAACAGGAAAAAAAGACTTTCCTTAATATTGCGTGAAACAAAAGATTCGCGCGCTAAGGAGGCATTTGTATGGCGCGGCCAGGCAAATCCATCTTCGATGTGACCATGATGGCCGGATGGGCGTTTGCGGCAGTGCTTACCGGTTTGGTTGCCTTGACGATGGTGGATGATACCGGTGATTCCGCCAACACCACTACCGTTGCATCGACGGTGGGGGGCGTTGATTCGCGCCTTGTTACCGGCTCCATCGAGCCGGTCGAAACCGTCTCCCCCAATGTTGATTCCCTTGTTGCTCAACAGAACAAGACCTTCGATCCGTTTGCGAAACAATCGGGAGAAAACTCCCGTCAGTTACAGGAACTGATCGCCGAGCTGAAGAGCCTCAAGCAGGAAGTGCAAGCCTTTCATGTGACGACCCAGCGTTTGCGCGACGATAATGACCGGTTGCGGCAAAGGCTGGCCAGCCTGGAGCTTGGCGATAGTTCGTCGCGGGTGCGTGTCGTTGATCTGCCACGTCAGGACGACAGCCGCAGTCCGTTCGTCTCGGCGGCAAAAACGACGCCGATGATTGATCCCCAGTCGACTGGTTCGATCGATCAGACCGCGATACATCCTCAGCAATCCGGCGGGGCATTTGATCCGTTCAAGCCGAGCAATCCGAATATGAAGATCACCGAACAACCTCTGACGATGGATCTGGATGTTGGTAGCGCGCATAACGCCGAGCCTGCCAGGCCCATGTTGCCCCGGGTAAAACCTTCAAGTGTGGTGATGGTCACGCCGACGGATCTCAAAGCGGACGAGAAGGATGGTTCCGAGCCGCAAAGTCAGGTTGTCGCCCCCCCTACCCCAGCCGTCATGCTGCCCGCGAGCCAGACCGAGTTTGGGTTGGACCTCGGCTCCTTCGTATCGATCTCGGATATCAGTTCCGCGTGGCGGGAAATTTCGGCCCAGCAAAAAACGCTTGTGGGGGGGCTGCGCCCGCTCACTCGTGTCATTCAGGAGGCTGATGGCAATCTGAAGTTGCATTTGATCCTCGGGCCAATCTCCAATGCGGCTCAGGCTGCATCGGTGTGTGCCGAGCTTAACTATGCCAACTATTCCTGCTCGGTTTCCGCTTTCATGGGGCAGCGATTGGCGCTGAATTAGGGCTCTGGGAACGCCGGACTGCCGGATTTTCATTGGTGCATGTTGGCTGTCGACAAATAGCCATTGTTAAGGGCATGAAACTTCAGTAGTATCCGCGCAAAACTAAGCCTCTCCTCCATGGATCATTCCCTTGTCTCCCAAATTGTTTGCCTATCTGCTGATGGCGGTGTGCCCTATTTTCTTTGCCTCCAACATCGTTGTCGGTGCCGCGGCTGTTCGTTCAATTGAACCCTTCACCCTCACCTTTTTGCGCTGGGGTCTGGCATCACTGCTCGTTCTGCCCTTCGCCTGGTCTTCTCTCTATGCTAACCGCAAGCGTTTGCTGGCGGAATGGAAGCTCATTCTCATCACCGCGTTCATGGGGATGGGGTTCAGTGGGTCGGGCGTTTATTTTGCGCTCAAGCACACGTCAGCGACCAACGGGACGCTGATCTATTCCGCCTGTCCGATCATCATCATTCTGCTCGAATGGATTTTCCGGGGGCGCAAGATCTCCGGTCGTGAGGCCGTGGGGATCTTGCTCGGTTTTGCCGGCGTGTTGCTGATCGTATGCAAGGGCCATCTTGAAACCCTGCTGGCGATCCGCTTCTCCAGTGGCGATTTGCTGTTTGTTGCCGCCGCCACCACTTGGGGGGTCTATACGGTGCTTTCCAAAAAGGCGCTGTTCCAGTCGCTTTCGACAATTGGCATGTTCACGATTGTCGGGCTCGTTGGCGCTGCGATCCAGATCCCGTTCGTGATCTGGGAAAACATCGTCTACGACACTCTGCCCACTCAGATGGAACAGTGGCTCAGTGTCGGCGGGCTTGTCTTTTCGGCCTCGATCGGGGCATTGCTTGCCTACCAGTACATGATCCGCGTTCTGGGACCGGCCACTGCCGGCTTGGCGCTGTATCTGATGCCACCGTTCGGCATATTCATGGCGGTGATGTTCCTTGGTGAGGACTTCCGGCTGTTCCACCTGGTCGGCTTCGTACTGGTCATGGGCGGCGTTCTTCTGGCGACTTTCCCGCTCAGCCTGCTTAGAAGGCAAAGGGTTGCAACAGCAATCGCTCAGGATTGAACGGGACGTCATCGTTTCGCACAAAGCAAAAGGGCCCGGACGAGATTTCCGAGCCCTTTTTGATTCTGGAATGCCATATCGATTAGCCAATGGAGCTAAGGCCGGGGAGCATTTCCTGTAGCCAGAAGGCCGCATTCTGCACCTGACCGGTGATGAACAGGATGCCAGTGAGAACCAGCAGCGCACCCATGACCTTCTCGACGGTCCCCATGTGTTTGCGAAAGCGCTGCATGACGCCCATGAACTGCCCTGCGAACAGGGCTGCCAGCAGAAATGGGACGCCGAGCCCGAGACTGTAGGAGGTCAGCAGCAGCATGCCGCGCTGGACATTCTCTTCTGTGCCGGCAATGGCCAGAATGGTCGCCAGAACCGGCCCGATGCAGGGTGTCCAGCCAAAGGCGAAGGCCAGGCCAATCAGATAGGCTCCAATAATGCCTGCGGGTTTCTTCTGCACATTGACCCGCGCTTCACGATAGAGCAGCGCGATGCGGAAGACGCCGAGAAAATGCAAACCCATGATGATGATGATTGCCCCGGCAACGTATGAGAAGAAGCCTGAATAGAGCTTCAGATACTGCCCTGCGGCCGATGCCCCCGCCCCCAGCAGGACGAAAATGGTTGTGAAGCCCAGCACGAAGGCAAAGGCAGAGAAGAAAATGCGAGTTGCTGCCCGTTGCTGGTCCTTGTTGCCTGTGAACTCGTCCATGCTGACGCCGGCAATGTAGCACAGGTAGGGAGGGACAAGAGGCAAAACACAGGGAGAGATGAAGGAGATGAAACCAGCGAGAATCGCACCGGTGATGGATACATCGAAATTCAACTGTCTGCTCCTTCATAATTCCGCAGGAAAGGCTCCTGGCCATTTCCACTGTAGCGAGGCGCCCTTCTTATGAGGTGCCCTTGCAAAAGTCCAATCACGCTGACGCGATCTTTCCGCATCTGGTGCCACGCCTCGAAAAAGGCTTCCCCTATCAGCTTTAGCATGCCGGGAGGAAATGTGACCCGGCAGGTCCTGTTTATCCACCCATGATGTGCTCCCGGCAGAATTGCGCGACTTCCAAACCACACCTTCCTGATCCCAGGCAGGTGGGTCAATGTGGCGCAATCCTGATCCCTCAGGGCCGATCTTGACGCGGGAAACTACGAAATTATGACCATGGCCAAGTTTTTCCACGAAAAGCAAAATGAATTTGTCGAGGGTGTTGACTGGGGCGAAAAATGCGTTAAAACAGCGCTCACCAACGTTAAGTGCCCGTAGCTCAGTTGGTAGAGCATCCGACTTTTAATCGGACGGTCGAAGGTTCGAATCCTTCCGGGCATACCATTTCTCCCTCTTTTTGAAGATCTTAGACAAGGTTCTTTATGAACTGAGCGGGAATGTTTTGGCCTTTTTCGTTGGTTCGGTTGCCACGGCAAATATGTTGTAGAAAACCGGGTTAAGTGGAATTCACTACTCGACTGGGTGGTTTTTTCTGCTACAAGGGTCCGGCCTTTAACGAAAAGGCAATGCGGCGGATTTACCGTCGTTATAGAGTTTGTGCCCGTAGCTCAGTTGGTAGAGCATCCGACTTTTAATCGGACGGTCGAAGGTTCGAATCCTTCCGGGCATACCATTTTTCCCCCTCCAGACATCGTGATTCAGTTTTGAAATCAGCCTCATAAGGCCGGTCTCATGTTTTGTCGCGTGCATGCCTTGTTGATAAAATCCGGAAAAAGTCGTCTTTTCAAACAAAGCGGTGAAGAAAGTCAAAAACTGTACATTCCCGTATATTGCTTTTTCTCTGATCTCTGGTAGAAGACTGTCATCGAAACGATAAACAACGCTTCAAAGCTTGTTTAGGTTAAGCGCCATTAGCTCAGCTGGTAGAGCATCCGACTCTTAATCGGACGGTCCAAGGTTCGAACCCTTGATGGCGTACCATCCCTTCTTCTTCACGAGTAGTCTTATAAGTTGGGCGGTTTTGCGCGCGCAGTGTGTTTCATTGGTGCAGCCCGAGTATGTGCGAATGCTGCGGCATGAAAAAGGCCGCGCCATCGATATGCGCGGCCTTGCAAAAGGCTGTCTGTGGGTGCTGCTTGCGCTTTACAGTGCCGGCATGTCGCCACGCTCCCACGCTGCTTTTACTTCGGCCTTGTGGTCCTCGAAGCGCCCCTTCTCGATCGCATCACGCATCCCCTGCATCAGGGTCTGATAGTAGGCTAGATTGTTCCAGGACAGGAGCATGGCGCCAAGCGCTTCGTTGGATTTGATCAAATGATAGAGATAGGCGCGCGAATAGTCGCGAGCTGCCGGGCAATCGCTTTCCGGGTCGAGCGGGCGCGGATCGTCCTTGTGGCGGGCGTTCTTCAGATTGACCTTGCCAAAGCGAGTGAAGGCAAGACCATGCCGTCCGGCACGGGTCGGCATGACGCAGTCGAACATGTCAACGCCGCGGCTGACGGCTTCCAGAAGGTCGTCCGGAGTGCCGACACCCATCAGATAGCGGGGTTTGTTTTCAGGCAGGATCGGACAGGTGACATCGAGGATATCGAGCATGACCGCCTGAGGCTCGCCCACGGCCAGACCGCCGATGGAGTAGCCTTTGAGATCCATGGCCTTGAGGGCCAGAGCCGATTCCTCACGCAGGCGCGGGACATCACCGCCCTGCACAATACCGAACATCGCCTGTCCAGGCCGGTTGCCGAACTGGGTCTTGCAGCGCTCGGCCCAACGCAGGGAAAGCTGCATGGCCTTTTCGATTTCTGATTCCTTGGCGGGCAGACGCGTGCATTCATCGAGCTGCATCTGAATGTCAGATCCGAGCAGACACTGGATCTCGATCGAGCGTTCCGGGGTCATCATGTATTTGGCGCCGTCGATGTGGGATTTGAATTCAACCCCCTCCTCGCTCATCTTGCGCAGCTGTGCCAGAGACATGACCTGAAAGCCGCCTGAGTCGGTCAGGATCGGGTATGGCCAGTTGGCGAAGGTGTGCAAGCCACCAAGGGCCGCGACGCGCTCTGCACCGGGCCGCAGCATCAGATGATAGGTGTTGCCCAGAATGACGTCGGCACCAAGATCCCGCACTTGGCCGGGATACATGAACTTGACGGTTGCCACGGTGCCGACCGGCATGAATGCCGGTGTGCGGATGATTCCGCGCGGCATGAAAACCTCGCCACGGCGTGCCTTGCCATCAGTTGCCAACAGCTTGAAACCGAATTCGGTCGGCCGCGGTTCCGGAACGGGTTTTCCCTTGTTCATCCGGTCGTGACCGAGCGGTGGTGTGCTAAGGGCGCTATTTGGGGTGTTGTCAGTCATCTCGTCAGCTCTCCTTGGCACTCAGCTGGTCTTCTCGGGCAGCAGCAGTGACGAATCTCCGTAGGAATAAAAGCGATAGCCATTTGCGATGGCGTGGGCATAGGCCGACTGCATGCGCTCACGCCCCATGATGGCGGAGACGAGCATGAACAGGGTTGATTTCGGCAGATGGAAATTGGTCATCAGGCCATCAATGGCGCGGAATGTGTAGCCCGGGGTAATGAAAATGTCCGTGTCGCCGCAGAAGGGCTGGATGACATGATTTTTATCTGCGGCGCTTTCCAATAGCCGCAGGGACGTCGTTCCGACAGCAATGATGCGGTTGCCCCGCTCATGTACGGCATTGAGCTTTGCGGCCAGCTCCGGGGTAATTTCCCCCCATTCCGCATGCATCTTGTGATCATTCGTGTCTTCGGCCTTGACCGGCAGAAAGGTCCCTGCGCCGACATGCAGAGTAACAAAGTGGCGCTCAATGCCCTTGGCGTCGAGCATGCCGAACAGGCGTTCGGTGAAATGCAACCCGGCCGTGGGCGCTGCAACGGCGCCGTCGCGGTCGGCATAGATGGTCTGGTAGTCGGTCTTGTCCTTTTCGTCCTCGGCACGCTTGGAGGCGATATAGGGCGGCAATGGAATGTGGCCAACCGAGGCAATGGCCAGATCCAATTCCGGGCCGCTGCAATTGAATACGAGACAAACCTCACCAGCATCGCCCTTCTCTGAAATTTCAGCGCTGAAGCCTTCAGAAAACTCGATGCGGTCTCCCAGTTGCAGTTTCTTGGCCGGGCGGGCAAAGGCACGCCAGGTGGCCAGATCTTCCCGCTTGTGCAGATTGAAATGGATGTTGGCGCGGATATCTCCCCGGACGCGATCGCCGGTCAACTCGGCTGGAATGACCCTCGTGTCGTTGAAGACCAGTGCGTCGCCTGGTTCCAGAAAGTCCGGAAGGTTCAACACACGATGGTTTTCAAAGGCACCGGATGGGGGCACAAGCAGAAGCTTTGCCTCATCACGCGGATTGTGAGGACGCAGGGCGATACAGTCTTGCGGGAGATCAAAGTCGAAAGAGTCGACGCGCATGGTTCAGGACAATTCTCAGTGGGCGTTTCACAGCGCCCGGTCCATCATTTCGACCAGGCACGATTTTGCAGGACAACACGATATCCGTCGGGATCTTCAAAGGTGATCCCGTCGACATCCCAATAGTCATTGTTGGATTGAACGGGTTCATATCCCGCCTTGCGCATCATATCAACCCGTTTCTGCCAATCCGCTCTGTCCGGCAGGTAGAAGACGAGAAGACCCTCTTCATCGGGGGCGACGGGCGCGGTTATCCCCCGTTGCCGGGTGAACTCCAGGTGATACGGTGCATCGGGGTGGCCGATGATGAGGCCATCAAAGCCGTTATGGTCCTCAAAGGAGCCAAGCAGGGAAAAGCCCAGACCTGAGCAATAGAAGCGCTGGATGGCTTCGAAGTCGCGACTGGACCGGGCGACGCGCATTTTCGGAAAACGGGTGTTGTCGGTCATGTCTGGTCCGGGCTTTTCAATGGGGTGTAGAACCGGCCTTAGAGGTCGGCTGCAACTTTCATGGAAACGATGCTGTCCGGGTTCTGTACCGGTTCGCCGCGTTTGATCTTGTCGATATTTTCCATGCCTTCGATGACGTCGCCCCAGTAGGTGTACTGGTTGTCGAGCCAAGGAGCGGTGTCAAAGCAGATGAAGAACTGGCTGTTGGCTGAGTTCGGATCCATGGCACGGGCCATGGAGCAGGATCCACGGACATGCTTCGTGGTCGAGAATTCTGCCTTCAGGTTCGGCTTGTCGGAACCGCCGGTGCCGGTGCCATATGGGCAGCCAACCTGAGCCATGAAGCCGTCAATGACGCGGTGAAAGACGATGCCGTCATAAAAGCCTTCACGAGCCAGTTCCTTGAGGCGTTCGCAGTGTGCCGGAGCAAGGTCCGGGCGCAGGGCGATCACAACCGTGCCCTTGGTTGTTTCCATGACGAGTGTGTTTTCGGGATCTTTGATCTCTGCCAATTGTCTATTCCTTGTTGGTTTGAACGGGCCTTTTGGTAGAGCCCTGATTTGAACATGGGTTATCAGTTTGGCGACCGGGCGCTATTTTGCGTCAGCGGCAACCTGCATTTTCACGATGACATCGGGGTTGCGCGGCGGTTCGCCCTTGTGCAGCTTGTCAACGAATTCCATGCCGGATATCACCTTGCCCCAGACGGTATATTGGCCATTGAGCCATGGAGCATCAGAAAACATGATGAAAAACTGGCTGTTGGCGCTGTTCGGATCGCTGCTGCGGGCCATGCCGACCACACCGCGGGTAAAGGAATAGCGATTGAACTCGGCCTTCAGGTCTGGCAGATCGGAGCCGCCAGTACCGTTACCAAGCGGATCGCCGGTCTGGGCCATGAAACCGTCAATGACACGGTGGAACTTGATGCCGTCATAAAAGCCCTGACGGGCGAGCGTCTTGATGCGTTCCACATGCTTGGGGGCAAGGTCCGGCAACAGCTCGATGACGACACGGCCATACTGGGTGTCGAGATAAAGGGTGTTTTCCTTGTCCTGGGCCTGTGCGGCCATTGGTGCTGCCAATGCCAGCATCAGGGCGCAGGCAAGACCAGCCAATGTGCGATGAAAGAAAGCCATGAAAATTCCTGTCAGCTAGAAAGCTTCTGTTCGAATGCAGCCTGAACGGCGTCAGGCACGAAGGGAGAGATGTCTCCTCCCAAGGTTGCTACCTGACGCACAAGGCTGGCAGCAATGTGGCGAACCGCACCGCTGGAGGGCAAATAGATGGTATGAATTTCCGGCGCCAGCGTTTCATTCATGCCGGTCATCTGCATCTCATAATCAAAATCCGTGCCGTCTCGGAGGCCACGGATCAGGATGGTTGCGTTAACCCGTCGCGCCACATCGATCACCAGATCGTCGAACGCCACCACTTCCAGAACAGTGCCTGTCTGGCTGGCAATGGGCGCCACCACCTCGTTGATCAAGGCAAAGCGCTCTTCGGTTGAGAAGAAGGGTTTTTTACCGTGATGCACACCAATTGCGAGCACGAGCTTGTCCACGATGTGGCAGGCACGTTGCACAATATCAAGGTGACCCAAAGTAATGGGATCGAAGGATCCGGGGTATATGGCGATTTTGTCTGTCATGCTCAAAGTCCTAGCCTCACCCTTGCGGAAGTACAAGACAGAAATGGTCTAACAAACAAGGAAGAAAATATTTTTGAACCATTTGTGCTGCTCGCGCGTCTTATAGGAGACAGGTGTTAACCAAGGTGAATGAAAGATGAATGGGCTACTCAGTCGTCTTTCATATCGGGAGCTTTAAAATGACAGAGACTGGAAGAAATGAGGCGCATGAAACCGGGAAGCAGATGATGACTTCTGTTCGCAAAACCAAATTCTTCGTGGCAACGGGTATTCTGGTGTGCCTTGTCGGGCTGACCTTTATAGCCATGAGCGGAACTTCCGCTTTGTCCGAGGGGTATGGAACCGGCTTCGAAATGCCCCGTCTCTCGCTTTGGAACGGTGATCAGTCCGGCCAATGCATCGCCGTCAAGGGGTCTCAGACCTGCGCTCCGTTAGACCTGGCGCTCAACTGATCGAGAATTACCCTCTGGTGGATTGGACTGACACCCCATGCGACACCACCAACATTCTGACCTGAAGATGGGCAAGTGATCCTCACGGATTGCTTGCCCTTTTTCTTTCGTCGCCGGCCGCGTCGGATCCCGGGGTGGCTTTAAAAAAAAGGGCTCCTGAGGAGCCCTTTTTATTCGTTTGTCCGTATCGGGTCGGATGTCTATTCGTCCTGCGGCCCGTCTTCGGAAGGCTGATTGCCAACGCCGTTGTCGTCGCCAGATGCCTCAGGAGCCCCTTCAGCATCCTCATTCTCGTCTTCCGGAATGCGCTCGACGGAAACAACGCGCTCGTCTTCGCGGGTCTTGAAGACGGTGACGCCCTGGGTCGAACGGCCAGCGATGCGGATGCCGTCAATCGGACAGCGGATCAGCTGACCGCCATCGGTCACGAGCATGATCTGGTCGCTCTCTTCGGCCGGGAAGCTTGCGATCAGGCGACCGTTGCGCTCGTTGACAGCCATGGCAACGATACCCTTGCCGCCACGACCGGAGGTCCGATACTCGTAGGACGAGGTGCGTTTGCCGTAGCCATTTTCGGAAATGGTCAGGACAAACTGCTCAGCAGCCCCCATTTCGGCGTAGCGTTCGATCGGCAGAGCGGTTGCCGGAGCATCTGAAGGCGTTTCCATGCTGTCATCGCCGTTTTCCCCGTTAAGGGCACGACGCGCAGCATTGGCCTGACGCAGATATTCGGTGCGTTCGTCCGGTGTGGCGTCGAAGTGGCGCAGGATCGACATGGAGATGACCTTGTCGTTCTCTTCCAGACGAATGCCACGAACGCCTGTGGAGCCGCGGGACTGGAAGATGCGGACATCCTCGACCGGGAAGCGGATGCACTGGCCATCAGCGGTCGTCAACAGGACGTCGTCGGTTGCGTTGCAGGTCTCAACCCCGACAATGCCGTCTTCCACGCCATCCTCGAACTTCATGGCGATCTTGCCGTTGCGGTTGACCTGTTTGAAGTCCGACAGCTTGTTGCGACGAACCGAACCGGACACCGTGGCGAACATCAGATCGAGCGTATCCCAGCTCTCCTCGTCTTCCGGCAAAGGCAGAATTGAGGTGATGATTTCGCCCTGCTGCAATGGCAGGAGGTTGATGAGAGCCTTGCCCTTGCCTTGCGGCGCGGACAAAGGCAAACGCCAGACCTTCATCTTGTAGGCGATGCCGCGGGAGGAGAAGAACAGCACCGGCGTGTGGGTGTTGCCCACGAACAGCCGCGTGACGAAATCCTCATCCTTGGTCGACATGCCGGAGCGGCCCTTGCCACCACGGCGCTGGGCGCGATAGGTGGACAGCGGAACGCGCTTGATGTAGCCGGAGTGCGAGAAGGTGACGACCATGTCTTCACGCTGGATCAGGTCCTCGTCGTCAAAGTCTGCACCGCCTTCGATAATCTCGGTCTTGCGCGGGGTAGCAAACTCTTCCTTGAGGGCGATCATCTCGTTCTTGACGATGGTGAAGATCCGCTCGCGGGAACGCAGAATATCAAGATAGTCTGCAATCTTCTCGCCAAGAGCATTCAGCTCGTCGCCAACTTCGTCACGACCAAGAGCGGTCAGGCGCTGCAGGCGCAGATCAAGGATGGCCCGGGCCTGCTCTTCAGACAGGTTATATGTGCCATCTTCGTGAATCGTGTGGCGCGGATCATCGATCAGGGTGATCAGGGGAGCCACGTCTTCCGCAGGCCAGCGACGTTCCATCAACTGCATGCGAGCGGTTGTCGGGTCCGGAGCCTGTCGAATGGTCCGGATGACCTCGTCGATGTTGGCGACCGCAATGGCCAGACCAACCAACACATGGGCGCGATCACGGGCCTTGTTGAGCAGGAACTTGGTGCGGCGGCTGACAACTTCTTCGCGGAAGGCGTTGAAGGCGACCAGAATGTCACGCAGGTTCATCAGCTCGGGCTTACCGCCATTCAGCGCCACCATGTTGCAGCCAAAGGAGGTCTGCAACTGGCTGAAGCGGAAGAGCTGGTTGAGCACGACATCAGGAACGGCGTCGCGTTTCAGCTCGATCACCACGCGCATGCCCTGACGGTCGGATTCGTCGCGGATGTCGGAGATGCCTTCGATGCGCTTGTCACGCACAGCTTCGGCGATCTTCTCGATCATCGTGGCCTTGTTCACCTGATAGGGAATTTCGGTGACGATGAGCGCCATGCGGTCCTTGCGGATTTCCTCCACATCGACCTTGCTGCGCATCATGACAGAACCGCGGCCCGTGGCGTAAGCACTGCGAATCCCTGCGCGGCCCAGAATGATACCCCCGGTGGGGAAGTCTGGTCCGGGCACGATTTCCATCAGCTCTTCGGGGCTGAGGGACGGATTGTCAATGAGGGCAACCGATGCGTCGATGACCTCGCCCAGATTGTGCGGCGGGATGTTGGTGGCCATGCCGACGGCGATGCCCCCTGCCCCGTTGACCAGCAGGTCGGGAAATTTGGCAGGCAGAACAGCTGGTTCGCGCTCGGACGCATCATAGTTGTCGATGAAGTCGACGGTGTCCTTGTCCAGATCGTCCAGCAGCGTGGAGGCAACCTTTTCAAGACGACATTCCGTGTAACGCATGGCAGCCGCGCTGTCGCCGTCGACCGAGCCGAAGTTACCCTGGCCTTCGATCAGCGGAACGCGCAGGGAGAAATCCTGCGTCATACGAACAAGGGCATCATAAATGGCGCTGTCACCGTGCGGGTGATATTTACCCATGACGTCACCGACGACGCGAGCGGACTTGCGATAGGCCTTGTTCCACTCGTAGCCGTTTTCATGCATCGAATAGAGGATGCGGCGATGCACCGGCTTGAGGCCGTCCCGAACGTCTGGCAATGCACGGCTCACGATCACGCTCATGGCATAATCGAGATAGCTGCGCTTCATTTCTTCCGTAATGGAAACGGGCTTGATGTCGGATCTGCGCCCGCCGCCCGCAATTGTTTCTTGTGTATCTGTCAAAGGAGAATCTCTTCCCTGTCATAAGGTATCCCTGTATAGCCGATTTAGCCCCGCGCAGCAAAGTTTTGCTCTGTTCCTGTGAGCAAAATTGCCTCTCAATCACAGGATGGATGTTGAATCTGCTGCAAGCATGGTCAATGATGCGGCCTTACGCTGTGATCGCCGTGCGAATCTGCCCGGATTTCTGACATTTCATTAGGACAGGTACCCCCGAATGTTGCCGATGGACGTCATGCTCAATGCCTTTGTGACCCTTTTCGTTACCATTGATCCGATTGGTCTGGCGCCAATCTTTCTGGCGATAACCAGCGGTGCGTCCAAGCAGGCCCGCCTCAAGATCGGCACGCGCGCAGTGGTGGTCGCGGCCGGAATCCTGCTCATTTTCGCGTTGATCGGTCATGTGATCCTGCAGGTGCTCGGTATATCCCTGCCCGCGTTCAGGATTGCCGGTGGTCTGTTGCTGTTTGCCATCGCCTTCGAGATGGTTTTCGAGAAGCGGGAAAAGCGCAAGTCGCAGTCGGCCGAGCAGGCCCTGTCGGATGACGAGATGCATGACATCGCCGTCTTTCCTCTCGCCATTCCGTTGATCGCTGGACCGGGCGCCATTTCAGCCGTGCTGCTGTTGTCGTCGCAATCGTCCGACTGGATCAGCCGAGGTTCGATCTTTGTGATCATCATTCTGGTGCTGTTGCTGGTGCTGGTGACCTTCTTCATTGCCGGATGGGTCGAGAAAATGCTGGGAGACAGCGGCCGCAACATCCTGACCCGCCTGCTCGGCGTCCTCCTCGCCGCGCTTTCCGTGCAGTTCATAGCCGACGGCATCAAGGCCATCATCGCCGCGGGTTAGGCGGAAATGGAATGGCGGCAAGAGAGCCCAAGATGGACGTTGAAAATGGTGATGCCTTTCGCATGAGCGAAAGAAATTTCCGTAATTCGCAGCCCTACACCTATTCGACAATAGCATCACCCCAGATGTAAAATGGCTAATTCCCTGAAACGTAAATTAGTGCTTCTTGCTGCAATCTCAGAGGTCTTATAAAATGGCAAATTAATCGTTCATGACGCGACTTCATCGCTGTTGTTTAGAATAGCGTGTTTACTAATCTGACTATGCATTAGCTAATCTCAGAAGTTGCTGTCTTATCTCTGCAGGGGTACCGCCTAGATCGATTGTTGCAAAGACTATCTTATGATTTTGAACGATAACAAATTCCTCTACCGATTCATCAAAGGAGGGATGCAGTAGAATTCCGGTTGCAGTATTTGACAAGACATCTTCTGTTTTTTCTTGCGACATTAAATATGCATAGATTTGATATATATATGCGCTACGAAGTGTTTCCTCTCGGTGCCAACCAGGTTTGACGATAGAGTTGAACTTCGTATCTATCACTATGCGAGTATCTTTTTCCACATGATCAAGAACAATGTCTGTTCGCATCGTGGGCAATATCTTAT
Source organism: uncultured Cohaesibacter sp. (assembly GCF_963666525.1). Lineage (NCBI taxonomy): Bacteria > Pseudomonadati > Pseudomonadota > Alphaproteobacteria > Hyphomicrobiales > Cohaesibacteraceae > Cohaesibacter > uncultured Cohaesibacter sp. Next base: position 5,149,055 of record NZ_OY762905.1, on the reverse strand, counting down.
CTATACCCAGACTCTTGCTTTCAACTTGCCAGTTGATGGTTTTTCCTGCATCGACGTTCCATCCACTATTTGAAAGTGCGACATCATAGAAGCCAGCGATTCCCTTCTCGTAGAGCTTCCGTAGCCAATTAATCTCTCTATCTGGTGATGAGAGCAGCCTCGCACCTTTCGCTTCTGTCGGCAGGGCAAGATTGAAGGCTAGATGGGCTGCAGCAACCATAGGCTGATCATCTGCATCGTGTCTTCCAAAACGGTCGATGGTGACCTCGCTGCGACTAGGTCGTTCCCCTGTTACTCCAAGACGTCTCATGCTTGCAGCCAATGAACGGCATCGGTGTGCCAGCGTCCCTCGGAGAACGATTTTGGATATTTCCTCCAGTGCTGTCCGTACATAGCGGTTTCGGGCAGTATCGATGGCAAATTCATAGTATCGACAGGCTACTTTTCCTCGATCCAGTAATCTATTTCTCTCTGTAGTCAGCAGCTCGATGCGTCCGCGCACGCGGCTCAGAACAGCTTCGCGCGATTGATAGCCATAACTTAAATTGCGCTGAATACGACGCTCAACGCGGTGGCAAAGAATCTCAGCAACCAGATCTGGAATATCATCTGGGTTATCCTCTACGGCGACCTTCGCCTTTTCTAGATCTCTGAATAAATCCGATGCATACAGCATCAGCAACCAAAGATTGCGCACGGGGATGGGGCCAATATGACCAATCCCTGCATGAGCATCTGATATTGAGCTGCCACCACCATGTGTCACTATCAGAATCCTTCCAGCATGCGTTCTCTTGCCTTCTGGGATTTATCAAGCGCATCGAACCAGTATTCATCGAGCAACGGACCGATCTCGGTATCAACAACTTGACGAAACCATTCACGGGCATCATTGATCGGAAACGGCGGGGTGACATAGCTGTGACCCACTCGGAACTGAGGTCCAAGACCGGTGTCGGCTGAAATCTCACTATTTAGCGTGAGGAGACGCTTTTCGATTTCGACGAGGGTCTCTAAATCAATACCGCACTTAGATTGAACCCAATCGCGCCAGGGCTTGCCGAGCGTGGGCTCTAAATCGACGAAAGCAAACCGGCGACGCAATGCCAAATCGACTAAAGCTAATGAGCGGTCTGCAATATTCATCGTGCCGATGACATAGAGATTGTCCGGGATGAATATACGCTCGCCATCTGACCTTTTATAGGAAAGCTCTAAGGCTTCATTCGGTGTTCTCTTGTCAGCCTCAAGGAGCGTTAACATCTCGCCGAAAATCTGCGCTGGATTTCCACGATTGATCTCTTCAATCACAACGACGTGCCGCGTTGGATCTTTCGCGGCAGCCTTTATCATCTCCACAAAAGGCCCGTCCACCAGCGTGAGCTTGCCGTCCCCCACCGGCCGCCAACCACGGATAAAGTCCTCGTAGGAAAGGTTCGGATGAAACTGCACCGCTCGGACTTTGCTGTCGTCCCGTTGCCCCATCAGTGCAAAAGCCAATCGTTTGGCCAGCCAGGTCTTCCCTGTGCCCGGTGGACCTTGGAGGATCAGGTTTTTCTTGGTCCGAAGACGCTCGAGAATCTTCTCGAGTTTTTCCCGGGCAAGGAAACATCCATCCGCTAGAATGTTCTCGACAGAGTATGGTTCAATGGGCGCAGCCGTGATCTCTGCCTCGGGTGCGGCATCCACTTCGTCATCGTGCGCATCAGGTGCAGTGGCATTTGAGTGGGCCGAGATCTCACTATCCTTGAAAAGCCAGGCAGCAAGCGACAACTCGGGAAACGAGTGGACAGGATACGCATCCTCTTGGAAACGAGCCTCAAGGGTGTCTAGCACCGCTAGATAATCAGAGGCATTGCATCGGCCCTTGGGACCATTCTTCTCAATCTGGACGTTGAGCTTCTTGTTGATGTAAAGCTGGGACTGAACATCAAGGGTCGGGTAATTCCAAGGACGTATCCAGTATAGCCCCATGGTCAGGTTCCACCCCACATTATAGCGCGGTGTTACGTTGTCGTAGGCTGAGGCAAATGCTGATCGTGCTTCTGCATTTTCCGATGAAGAAAAAGCTATCGCCTGCGCAAAAACCTCCCAGAGAGCTTCTATGTCATCTGATTGACGTGTGCTGTGGTAGGCAAAAAACCAAGACTTCTGATTGTTGAGAATAGGAATGCCTTCAAAGGAATCTGGTACTGGCTCTGATACTCCCAGTAAATTGGCAAGCTCACTTGCAATGGTTTTGCGGTTCACGTCGGTGATGCCCCGATTGAAGATACCCATAACAGTAAAGGGGCAAATATCCTTCAGAGGACCTTTTGTGCCATCAGCAAAATGATCCCGTAAGTTGGACAGACCGTCCACTTTGGATGCGATTGCATGGATTCCGTCAACCAGCTCATTCCGCCTATTCCGAAAGCCAAGAAGTTGTCTGCGACCGCCTCATAAAAACGCGTCCAGTTAAAGCGGCGCTTGTCGACGGATACATCACCGAAGCGTTCACGCCAGTAAGGAGCATTCCGGAACCGATTAATGTCTTGTGCCTTTTCCTCGAAGGTAAAGCCGATCAACGCATCTGTAGTCCAGTCTCCAGGCAAGACCCGCCAGACCGTGCTTCGATTGGTGTAGAAGTACCACTCACGCGGAGGATCGAAAGGTTTCCAGTCAACCTTCAAGGTGCGGCCGTCGCCGAGGTTTTCTTTTACCGTGCCAATTGCTTTGATCGCCATGACGGATACGGTTTGGCCCCGGTTATCAAAGGGGAGATCGTGCTTTCGCGTATAAGAAGACTTGATCGCAATGCGGTCTCCAACCTGGATGGACTTCACTGCGTCGAGATATTTGTCCTGGTACCCATTTTCCCAAATGCCTTCCTGCAGAAAGCGGGATGTCTGATCATCGGTTCCTCCACCGTATGTGGCTCCGACAAACCAACAGGCTCGGGCTCCGGCTCCTTCAGACATCAAATTCATTTTTCATCCTGACCTGCACTAAAACAATATGCAATCAATAAGTACAACCATTCAGTAGTTTAAGCTAAACAATAAGCAAGGAAAAGAGAGAGCGTCTAAAATCATGGTTGTCTTGTATTTCTAGCTCTGGGTAGTAACCCGTGCCATTTGCTGAGCAGGTTGGAACCGCCGGAGAGCGCCCCTCGATATTTTCAATGTCAGCTTTTTGACAGTTCGCCAGAGATACTTCCGTTACTCTTGAAATCGCGGCACTGCAGCAAATGTCTCGAAGGTCCGCAAAGCAGACACCAGCGTGTCAGCCTAAATCTGCAGATTCCTATATTGCATATAAAAAGCCCGACACGAGGTGCCGGGCTTTTGTTTGTTGGTGGGCACTGGCACGGTCTTTTAGACCGGCTTGTCGGTTCCCTTGAGGGCCACATAGATGGCCGGGATGACGAGCACTGTCAGCAAGGTTGACGAGGCCAGACCGAACAGCAGCGAGATGGCCAGACCCTGAAAGATCGGGTCGGCGAGGATGACCACTGCGCCGATCATGGCGGCAAGCGCCGTGAGCATGATCGGTTTGAAGCGGATGGACCCTGCCTCCAGGAGCACTTCCTTGAGCGGTCTTCCAGAGCCCTTTTCATGACCAACGAAATCGACCAGCAGGATCGAGTTTCTTACGATGATACCGGCGAGCGCAATGAAGCCGATCATCGAGGTGGCCGAGAATGGCGCATGGAAGATCCAGTGACCGATCATGATGCCGATCAGCGTCAGCGGGATCGGCGTCAGGACCACGAGCGGCACCCGGAAGGAGTGGAACTGGGCAACCACGAGAGCGTAGATGGCCAGAATTGCCACGCCAAAGGCAGCGCCCATGTCACGGAAGGTGACCCAGGTGACTTCCCATTCGCCATCCCACAGCAGAGCCACCTCGGAATCGTCCTTGGGCTGGCCGTTGAGCAGGATTTTCGGCTTGGGCAGGTTGCCCCAGTCATGCGCGTCGATCTTCTCCTGTACGGCCAGCATACCGTAGATCGGGGCTTCAAAATCGCCGGCCAGATCGGCCTGAACCATCTCGTTGGCCCGTCCGTTGTGGCGGTAGATCGGGAAGCTGGCCTTCTCGCGATCAATGCGGATCACGTCACCCAGTTCCACCACGCCGCGCTCGTCCGGAATGGAGTTTTGCGGAACGGGGATCGTCAGCAGACGTTCGGAGACCGTCAGGTCCGATTTGTCCGGCTTTACGGCAATCTCGACCGGGCGGCGTCCGCCCCCCTTGTGGGAATAGCCGACCACCTGACCATTCAGATAATAGGAGATGGTATTGTAGACATCGCCCTGATCGACATTGTGATATTCCAGATTGTCCTGATCGATGCGGAGGCGCGCACGGGTCGTCGGAGTACCGAAACTGTCGTCTACGTCGACGATGAACGGCACCTCTTCAAACAGCTTGCGCACTTCGGTTGCTACGGCGCGGCGGGTCTCCGGATCCGGGCCATAGATTTCGGCCAGAAGCGTGGAGAGAACCGGCGGTCCGGGCGGAACTTCGACCACCTTGAGCACGGTACCTTCCGGAGCCGGAAGACCCTTGATCAGGTCACGGACCTGCAGGGCGATTTCATGGCTCGTGCGGCTGCGTTCACCCTTGGGCGTCAGGTTGATCTGAAGATCCCCCATTTCCGGGCTGGAACGGAAGAAATAGTGCCGGACAAGACCGTTGAAGCCGAAAGGCGCGGCCGTTCCGGCATGGGACTGGATGGAGGTGATTTCCTCGATTCCTTCCAGCTTATGCGCGGCGGCGAGCAGCAACCGGTCGGTGTCTTCCATTGAAGAGCCTTCCGGCAGATCGGCAATCACCTGCATTTCTGACTTGTTGTCAAACGGCAGCAGCTTCACGGTGACATGCTTGGTGTAGATGAGCATGGTCGAGCCGATGGTTGCGATACCGACGATGAGCAGGAACGCCCAGGCGTGGCTGCGGCCGTTGAGTACCGGTTTTGCAATAGCCCGGTAGATGCGGCCGAGTACGCCTCCGTCTGCAGCTTCGCTGTGGCCCTGTTTGCCGATGAGGTTCATCAGCCACGGGGTCAGCATCACTGCAACGAAGAAGGACAGCACCATGGCCGCCGAGGCAACCGCCGGGATCGGGCTCATATAGGGCCCCATCATGCCGGAGACAAACATCATTGGCAGCAGTGCCGCCACAACGGTCAGCGTTGCGATAACGGTCGGGTTGCCGACTTCCGCCACGCCTTCGATTGCAGCTTCGAGCTTGGATCGTCCGTCCTTCATCGACCAGTGTCGCGAGATGTTCTCGATCATCACGATGGCATCATCCACCAGAATGCCGATGGCGAAGATCAGCGCGAACAACGAGACGCGGTTGATGGTGTAGCCCATCAGATAGGCGGCTGCCAGCGTCAACAGAATGGTCGTTGGAATGACGATCAGAACAACAAGACCTTCGCGGATGCCAATGGCCAGCCCAACCAGGATGACGATGGAAATGGTCGCCAGTCCGAGGTGGTAGAGCAGTTCGTTTGCCTTCTCGTTTGCGGTTTCGCCATAGTCACGGGTCACGTCGACATGAATGCCCTCAGGGATGATTTCGCCCCTGAGCTGTTCAACCCGATCCAGAATGGAATGGGCAATGACCACGGCGTTGGAGCCCTTGCGCTTGGCAATGGCCAGTTCGACCGCAGGCAGGCGATTGAAGCCGCCCCCGTCCTTTGGCGTCAGGTTCCAGACGCGATGATCATCCTGGCTGCCGCCGACAACTATGGTTGCGACATCCTTGACATAGACCGGGCGGCCATCGAGCGTGGTCAGCAGCAACAGGCCGATGTCCGGCACGCCATTGAGGGTCTGGCCAACAGCAACCGGCAGAGTCTTGCCTGCTTCTCTCAGAGACCCGACCATGAAGGATTTGTTGGCTGCCTGAACCTTGCCGACCAGCTGTTGCAGTGTGACACCATAGAGCGCCAGCTTTTCCGGGTCCGGTTCGACGCGGATCTGGTTGGTCTGGCCGCCGACGATATAGGTCAGGCCGATATTGTCAAGCTTGGCGAGTTCAACGCGCAACTCGTCTGCGATGTCATAGAGTGCCGTATCGTTCCACTTGTCGGCAACCGACGGGTCTGGTGACAGGGTAAGCACGGTGATGGCAACATCATCGATGCCGCGCCCGACAATCAGCGGTTCTGAAATGCCGACCGGGATCTGGTCGAGGTTGGCGCGAACCTTGTCATGCACCCGCAGGATGGCGGCGTCGGAGTCCGTTCCCACAAGGAAGCGGGCCGTGACAACAACCTTGTCGTCATAGGTGTTGGAATAGACATGGTCGATGCCATCGATGCTCTTGATGATGGTTTCGAGCGGCTCGGTGATCAGCTTTACGGCGTCTTCGGCCTTCAGGCCATCCGCAGACACCTGAATGTCAACCATCGGCACGGAGATTTGCGGCTCTTCTTCGCGCGGCAGCATCATCAGGGCGATGAGGCCGAGCGCGAAGGCCGTGATCAGCATCAGGGGCGTCAACGGTGACGTTATGAAATTCTTGGCCAGGTTCCCCGAAATGCCAAGATGATGGGCTTTCTTCTCCATTATGTGACTTCCGTCCCGTTATGGCTTAATGAGTTCGTCGCCAGCGGAAAGGCCGGTCAGGATCTCAGTCATGTCCTTGCCATCTTCCTTGTACGGCAGGCCGATCTGGACAGCGACTTCAGTCGGCTTTCCGTCCGTGCCCTTGATGCGGACAAAATCGATGCCCGAGCGGGTGAAAACGAGGTCTGTTGGCACCAGAAAGGCTTCACGGCTGCCTGCGCCGACCCGAACCTGAATGCGCTCGCCAACGAAATAGTCGCCAAGCCCTTCGACGGTGGCGTCGGCCAGGACGCGGCCATCGGAGATTTCTGGATAGACCTTGACGATTTCACCGGTATGGTTGCACGACCCGTTGCATTCGAGTCCGCGGTCGGCCAGCTCGATGGGATCACCCTTCTTGAGGAACTGGGCATGGCGTTCCGGCAGTGACAGGCGCAAGATGTAATTGTCTTTTGCGATGGTGGCGACGGATTCGCCGGACATGACAACAGCACCAACCGTGATTGGCACTTCAAGCACCCGGCCAGCCTGAGGAGCAAGAACCGCCCCCTCCTCCATCTGCCGAACTACGACGGCTTTCTGGGCCTTGGCTGCTTCGAGATTGCTCTCGGCGACATCATACTGGGTGTTGGCCGTGTCGAGCTTTGCCTTGGTCGTGGACCCGCGATCAAACAGCTGCTGGGCGCGTTCCTTTTCGGTCTTCAGGTTGGCGACTTGCCGTTCCGCGGCATTGATCTGGGCGTCGAGTGCCTCGATTTGCAGGCTGAGTTTGGGGTCACGAACCATGGCAATGGTTTCTCCCGCCTTCACATAGCTGCCCTCTGTGACGTTGAGCTCTGTCACTGTGCCGGAGGTGCGGACACGGGCCGAGAGGGAATCCGTGCTCTGGACGGTGGCATAGACCGCCTTTTTATCAAGAATGGTTGTCTGCTTGACCGTAAAGCTGTTGGCGTTGGTGGCAGAAGCCGCAACGGTCAGGGCGAACAAACAGGCTGAAAGAAATGTGCCTCTTTTTGGGAGTGCCTTGCGCATGGAAAATTCTCTCCTGCTGTCGAAATTCATATATTAGTAGTTACGAATATAAGAAAATGTTCACATTGTCAAAGGGCCATCACCAGTTTTTGTCTATTTTCATACGGAGGTCTATCCGTTAGAAGAATTAGCGACAATTTGCATGCGGAAGATATTGCGGGAGAAATGACGTGGCATCTCACGGTTCAAAGAAGGTCATTTATGCAGCTTTGGCTGGCAACACATTGATTTCAATAACAAAATTTATTGCGGCATCGATCACGGGATCCTCCGCCATGTTGTCAGAAGGCATTCATAGCCTTGTTGATACAGGTAATCAGGGGTTGTTACTCTATGGTATAAGACGGGCGGGTCGACCAGCCGATAGCAAGCATCCCTTCGGTTATGGCGCGGAGCTATATTTCTGGGCTTTCGTTGTCGCGCTGCTGATCTTTGCCGTCGGGTCTGGCCTGTCCCTTTACGAGGGAATCGAAAAGGTCATGCATCCCGAGCCGATCGGGAATCCGACCATCAACTTCGTGGTGCTCGGTTTTGCCTTCTGTTTCGAGGGTTGGGCCTGGTTTGTCGCTCTGAGGGAATTTCGCGCGACGAAGGGCACGCGGAGCTATCTGCAAGCGGTCGCCGATTCCAAGGATCCGACCGTCTTCACCGTGTTGTTCGAAGACAGCGCGGCGATGCTTGGACTGATCGTTGCGGCTGTTGGCATCGCGCTGTCGCATTTTCTCGAACTGCCATGGATGGATGGGGCTGCCTCGATCGTCATTGGCCTGATCCTCGGCCTGACGGCTATCCTGCTTGCTTTCGAAACCAAGAGCCTGCTGATTGGCGAGGCGGCGTCCTCCGAAAGCGAAGCGGAAATTGCTGCCATCATCAGCTCTCACCCGGCAGTGACGATGGTCAACGAACTACGGACTATGCATCGTGGACCGAATGAAATCCTGCTCGCGATCAGTCTCGATTTCCGCAATGACATGGTCGTGGGACAACTGGAACAGGTGATTGCCGATCTGGAGCGGCATATTCGGGAACGGGTGCCTCAGGTGCATCGGATCTATATTGAGGCCCAGTCCTATCAGGATCACAAGGCGGTCGCCGATCAACTGGAGGGTGCTGTCTGACGAATATGTCAGGCGGGACAGGCGCGGTAAAGCACCATGGCCTCTATCCTGCTCCGCAGGTACCATCGCTGCGACACTGCGCCTCAACGGCCATAATGCTGAAGTTGACGCCGTCATTGCGGCAATCGTGGTATTGTTGCTGGCGGTGAGAAGCGTGATACATTTGGCCTTGCCCGGCGGGCGTGGTCTTTTCCTAAGGGTTTTGAAAACAAGGGCCGACATCATGACAAATGTGCATTCTGATCAACGATCCGGGCTTCTGTTCAGCGCAGTGGTGTTGGCTGGCCTTGTGATAACCGCAGGGTCGCCGGCCGAGGCCAGTGGCTGCGATACGGTCAATATCCAGACGGAACTGGTTGACAGTTTCACCTATTGCGCCAGCTCGGTGTTGCCCCCCTCTCGTGTGGGGACTTATGCGCCGGGCAATCTGGATGGCTGGGGTGACAATCTGGCCAACGCCTGGTGTGAAGGTGCTCCGGGTGACGGGGCTGGCGAATGGTTTGAATACATCCCGCTACCGAATGCTACGGCACGGGAGATCCATATCTGGAACGGCTACCAGAAGAGCCGAAAGTCCTTTTCGGAGAATGCTCGCGCCAGAGACATTCACATCAGCACCAATTCCGGCCTTGAGATGTCATACAGGCTTGAAGACCGGCCGGGAGAGCAGATTGTGCCACTTCTGGATGGCTGGCAGGAATTCAGCGACATGCGCATTGAAATTATTTCCGTCTATCCGGGGTCAAAATACGACGATCTTTGCATAAGCGCCTTTGGGGTCGACTTTGAAGCTGCGCGCAACTATCTCGATTATGGCGTTGACAACGGCAGCAAGTGAGCTGTTGTTGCACCCGCTCGGCATGGCCCGTCGCGGAGATGAATCCTGGCAAAGAAAAACCCGGCTCGAAGGCCGGGTTTTGTTGTCTGATCCGAAGGATCAAAACGGAATGTCGTCGTCCATCTCGTCACGATAGCCACCAGATGGCTGGCCGCCGCCAGACTGTCCACCGCCGAAGCCGCCGGGGTTGCCGCCGCCATAGTTGCCACCGCCGCTGAAGCCGCCACCTGAGCTGCCAGGTCCGCCGAAATCACCACCGGACTGTCCGCCGCCAAAGCCGCCACCACCTTCACCGCGGTTGTCGAGCATCGTGAGGTTGCCGTTAAAGCCCTGAAGCACAACTTCCGTGGAATAGCGATCCTGACCATTCTGGTCCTGCCACTTGCGGGTCTGAAGCTGTCCTTCAAGATAGACCTTGGAGCCCTTGCGCAGGAACTGCTCGGCAACCCGGCACAGGCCTTCGTTGAAAATGACCACGCGGTGCCATTCGGTCCGTTCCCGTCTTTCGCCGGAGTTCCTGTCCTTCCAGCTTTCGGACGTGGCGATAGACAGGTTGCAGATCGGGCGGCCATCCTGTGTTCTGCGAATTTCTGGATCTGCACCCAGGTTGCCCACCAGAATGACTTTGTTTACGCTACCGGCCATTGCTTTTTCCTTTGTTCCTTTGCTGTGTCCTGACAGTCCGTCGAGGCATTTGGCCCAGCATATTAGGCTTCGTTCCCGACTTCCATATGGCTTTGGCGCAATCCCCATACTTTGGGCCTGCACTCGCCATATGCGCCATATGCATGGTGGTGATGCAATGAATCACTTCACAATATAGAACAAATCATGTACATATGGGGCCCCGCGATTCAAGTGTTCGCGTTCGGAAGCCGTCAAAATTGGCCATTGCCTTGATTTTTATAAACCGATATTGCATCGGGTGAGAATTGCAGGACAAACACCAAGGATGGGTGATCTTGTAGCCCGCCCTCCCCGTAAAGCGTTTTCGTATAGTGGTTCTGACGCCAGCCCGCGTTGATAGAAAGACTGTTTGACATGACTGATACCCCCAAAATGCCATTTGCGCCTTCCCAGAAGATGATTTCGATTCGCGGCGCGCGTGAGCATAATCTGAAGAATGTCGATCTGGATATTCCGCGCGATCAACTGGTCGTCATGACCGGCCTTTCCGGCTCGGGCAAGAGCTCGCTGGCGTTCGATACCATTTATGCCGAGGGGCAGCGGCGCTATGTGGAATCGCTCTCGGCCTATGCCCGCCAGTTTCTGGAAATGATGCAGAAGCCTGATGTGGATTCCATCGAAGGCCTGTCTCCTGCCATTTCCATCGAGCAGAAAACCACTTCGCGCAATCCTCGATCCACGGTGGGCACCGTGACCGAGATCTATGATTATCTGCGATTGCTGTTTGCGCGTGTCGGCATTCCATACAGTCCCGCGACTGGCCTGCCGATTGAAAGCCAGACGGTCAGTCAGATGGTGGATCGGGTCATGGAGCTGCCCGAGAAGACCCGCTTCCTGTTGCTGGCGCCGATGGTCCGCGGCCGCAAGGGCGAGTTCCGCAAGGAGCTGGCCGATCTGGTGAAACGGGGCCTTACCCGTTTCCGCATTGATGGTCAGATGTATAATGACGGCGAGTTGCCGCAGCTCGACAAGAAGTTCAAGCATAACATCGAGGTTGTGGTTCACCGCATGGTGGTCAAGGAAGGGATCGAGAAGCGGCTCGCCGACTCTCTCGAACTGGCTCTTGAGCTGGCAGATGGTCTGGCGATCATCGAAATGGTTGATGAGACGGACGACAAGGGTGAACTGAAGCAGATCACCTTTTCGGAGAAATTCGCCTGCCCGGTTTCCGGTTTTACCATTCCTGAAATCGAGCCGCGCCTGTTTTCGTTCAACAACCCCTTCGGCGCCTGCCCTGTTTGCGATGGCCTTGGCAGCGAATTGCAGATCAGCCCGGAACTGGTTATCCCCGACACCTCGCGCAGCATCAAGGACGGAGCGATTGCGCCCTGGTCGAAGACCTCCTCCCCGTTCTATCGCCAGACCCTTGAGGCGCTGGCCAAGCATTATGACTTTTCGCTGACGGTGCCGTGGATCGAGCTGCCCTTCAAGGCGCAGGAAGTCATACTTTATGGCACGGGCAACGAAAAGCTGATGTTTGTCTATGATGACGGTGCCCGTTCATACAAGACCTCGAAACCATTCGAGGGCGTGATCCCCAATCTGGAGCGACGCTTCCGAGAGACCGAGAGCAGTATGGTGCGCGAGGAAATCGGCAAATACCAGTCCGCCCATGCCTGTTCGGCCTGTGAGGGCAACCGCCTGAAGCCGGAAGCCCTGGCGGTCAAGCTTGATGGCAAGCATATATCGCAGGTGGCAAGCCTTTCCATCCGCGCTGCCGCCCACTGGGTGCAGGATCTGCCGTCAACGCTTACTGACAAGCAGAAGGAAATCGCCGAGCGGATTCTCAAGGAAATCCGCGAGCGCCTGAAATTCCTCAATGATGTTGGGCTTGACTATCTTACCCTGTCGCGCGGCTCGGGATCCCTGTCCGGAGGTGAAAGCCAGCGTATCCGGCTGGCGTCGCAGATCGGTTCGGGTCTGACCGGTGTTCTTTATGTGCTCGATGAACCGTCCATCGGCCTGCATCAGCGCGACAACGCCCGTCTGCTGGAAACGCTCAAGCATCTTCGTGATCTGGGCAACACCGTGGTTGTCGTCGAGCACGACGAGGACGCCATACTGGAGGCCGACTATGTGGTGGACGTCGGACCGGGCGCAGGCATTCACGGAGGGCGGATTGTTTCAAAGGGGACACCGGCTGACATCATGGCCGACCCGGCATCACTGACCGGGCAATATCTGTCTGGGACCAAGGCAATCACGCTCGATCATGCCCGCCGCAAGGGCAAGAAGAAAAAGCAGATCACTGTCGTCAATGCGCGCGGCAACAACCTCAAGAATGTGACTGCCTCCATTCCGCTTGGTACCTTTACCTGTGTGACGGGTGTATCCGGTGGCGGCAAGTCGACCTTCCTCATTGATACGCTCTACAAGAGCGCTGCCATGAAGCTCAACCGCGCCCGAGAGATGCCGTCTCCGCATGACCGGATCGAAGGACTGGAGCATGTCGACAAGGTCATCGATATCGATCAGTCGCCGATTGGCCGGACACCTCGCTCCAACCCGGCGACCTACACCGGCGCCTTTACGCCCATTCGCGACTGGTTCGCCGGGTTGCCGGAAGCCAAGGCGCGCGGCTATGCTCCGGGTCGTTTCTCTTTCAACGTCAAGGGTGGGCGCTGTGAGGCCTGTCAGGGGGATGGCGTTATCAAGATCGAGATGCACTTCCTGCCCGATGTTTATGTAACATGCGATGTTTGCAAGGGGCATCGCTACAATCGCGAAACGCTCGAGGTGCAGTTCAAGGGCAAGTCTATCTCTGACGTGCTCGACATGACCGTTGACGAGGCTGCCGACTTCTTCTCGGCGGTGCCTTCCGTGCGCGACAAGATGGTCACCCTGCAGCGAGTGGGGCTTGGCTATGTCAAAGTCGGCCAACAGGCAACGACGCTTTCGGGCGGCGAAGCCCAGCGTGTCAAGCTGGCCAAGGAGCTATCCAAGCGGTCGACTGGGCGGACACTCTATATATTGGATGAGCCTACGACTGGGTTGCATTTCCACGATGTCGCCAAACTGCTAGAAGTGCTGCATGAGTTGGTCAATCAGGGCAACACGGTCATTGTCATCGAGCATAACCTCGAAGTGATACAGACAGCAGACTGGATTCTCGATCTCGGACCAGAAGGTGGCGATGGCGGTGGCCAGGTTGTCGTTGAGGGTACGCCGGAAGATGTCATGCAATGCGAGAAAAGCTATACCGGGCTGTTTTTGAAGGAGCTCAATGAGCGCCGCGACTCGAAAGCCTGATTCTCAGGCTTTAGGGGTCAGGTGAAATACGTAATACTTTTGGCGGTGCACAACGCCGTCAAAAGGCGGTATCTTTATAACTTTATGATTTTATTGAATTAATTGGCAGGATCCGCTGATCTTTCGTTTGCATTGATGTAGATCATGTAGATTTTGATGAATTTTGCTGCATCGCACAATCGCATTTTTGAACGTTAATTTTGCAACGTCACAAAATTTGAAAAATTCCACTTTTCACAGGGCGCAGGATCTTGACCTGGGTAGGGTACGTTAATTTACGTATATTTGTTGATTGGAATCAACTTGCTGGGAATTTTTGTAACTAATTGAAAATAAATCTTTATTTTCTATGGAATATTTTTGATATGCAAATTTTTCTTCTTCTGTTCGTGAGCAATGATGGTTTTGCATGATCTGCAAGTCAGCTATGCATAATTTCGCAGTGCAAAGTAGCGTCGGAGTTTGCTATCTATTTATCAACAGCAACGAGATGTTGATTGAAAACGAAATAAGGCGTCTCCCAGATGAGACGATGTCACTAAGAGTTCGGCAACGTAGGATTATCAAGATGCTTGATACGGTTGTTCAGAATTATAGGCAGTGGCGCAATTTTCGTGACACGGTCGATAATCTAAATCGCTTGTCCAACAGAGAATGCGAAGTGAGCATTTCACGTGCGGACATTACCCAGACTGCCAGACGCGCAGTTGGGATGTAAAATTTAAAAGTTTCAGACTTTCTCCTCCTCCCGAAAGTCTGTCGTTTCGAAACGTCTCCTCCCCGTTTTGAAACACCCTACGAAGCCCACCGGACCTCCTCCCCCGGTGGGCTTTCTAGTTTCTGGCTTCCAAATACAGAAATTTCATCGAAACTAGATTTCGCATCCCACTGTCGGACCGGCAAAGTCGCAGGCATGATGACACCTGCAAGCTTGCTGTGCTGCGGTCGATGAGATGCAGGGAAACAGTCGTTCAAGGTTGGCAATCTGCTATGCCATGTCCGTGATGGCATTCAGCCGCGTGCTGGTGATTCCGCCATCCAGGCTTCCAACGGCTTGATCTTGGGGAACACGCCGTTGTCATATATCCAGCTGTCTACGGCGTAGCGTTTGCCGGATTGCGTTTCCAGCACCGCTGCAGTGGCATGCGGATAGCGGCCATCGAGGAAGAAGCCTCGGGCAACGGGGGACTGTACCTTGTGATATTTCAGGTATCCGTGGTTCTGGGCAAATGAAATGAGCGAGGTCGTATTGCTCGATTCATCGATGCAATCCATCTGTCCTGGAACGCCGGCGTTTTGCATGTCCAGGCCACCCTTGTCCTTGTCGGAGCCGATGATCGGTCCGACGCGTTTCTCGAACCAGACGACAGCATTGCCGATGGCCTTGCGTTCGGCTTCAGGGCTGCGGCTTCCCGCGCTCAGGATGCGCTTGAGCTTGTCGAGGTCTTTCTTTGTGAAACGGAACCCGTATTTCAAGCTGCATCCGAACGCATGGCAGACATAGATGGTGGTGGCAGTCGGAGCACGGTTGTTCATCGCCGAAACCCATCGTGCCGTCGAGTTCGACGTCTGGGCATTACAGGCGACAAGAGATGCCAGCAAGGGGAGTGCCGTCAGCAGTTTGAGATTCATATCTTTCAGTCCCCTTGCCTGGTATAGAAATGGTATGAGCTGCATAGGTGTTAACACTCGTTCTTCATGCTGCCAACACAAAAAGAAGTTTGCGCGTCTGGTTGGTGCAAAAAGTAAGTCGCCCGATATCATGATTTCAGAATGTGCGTGAAACCTTGCATTTTCCGCCCAGAGTGCTAGGTATCCCATCTTGACGAAATTCAGCCAGTTTTGGCGGTTCCCGATCGGGATTCTTGAGGAAAGATCAACATTGTGACCACGGATAGCAAGGTAGTGAATGTCATAGGCGCAGGGCTCGCTGGTTCGGAGGCTGCCTGGCAGCTGGCCAGTGCCGGTGTATCGGTGCGGTTGCACGAGATGCGGCCGAATCGCTCGACAGATGCCCATGTGACGGACCACTGCGCCGAGCTCGTCTGTTCAAATTCCTTCCGTTCTGATGATTTCGAGGCCAATGCGGTCGGGTTGTTGCATCAGGAGATGCGGCAGGCGGGCTCGTTGATCATCGCATGCGCCGATGCCAATGCCATTCCGGCAGGCGGTGCTCTCGCCGTAGCACGAGAAGCCTTTTCCGAGGCGGTAACCCAGAAGCTGTCGTCTCACCCGTTGATCACTATCGTGCGTGGTGAGATGGATGCCCTGCCCGGCCCGGATGCCGGTCCGTGCCTCGTTGCCACTGGCCCGTTGACATCCGAAGCGCTGTCCCAGTCGATCCTTGCCGCGACTGGAGAAGAATCCCTGTCCTTTTACGATGCCATCGCGCCGATCATTCATTTCGATTCCATCGATATGTCCAAGGCATGGTTCCAGTCGCGCTATGACAAGAAGGGGCCGTCCGGCACCGGCGCGGACTATATCAACTGCGCGATGAATGAAGAGGAGTACAACCGGTTCCTCGATGCCATGCTGGCCGCCGAGAAGGCCGAGTTCAAGGAATGGGAAAAGGCGAAATATTTCGACGGCTGCTTGCCGATCGAGGTGATGGCCGAACGCGGCCGCGATACACCTCGCTATGGTCCGATGAAGCCGGTCGGCCTGACCAATCCGCACAAGCCTGACGAAGACCCCTATGCGGTTGTCCAGTTGCGGCAGGATAACAAGCTTGGCACCCTGTTCAACATCGTCGGCTTTCAGACCAAGATGAAATATGGTGCGCAATCCGAGGTCTTCCGAATGATTCCGGGGCTTGAGAATGCGCAGTTCGCGCGGCTCGGCGGCATCCATCGCAACACTTTCCTCAACTCTCCCAAGATTCTGGATGGCACGTTGCGGCTCAAGAGCCAGCCGAACATCCGCTTTGCAGGTCAGATCACCGGCTGTGAGGGTTATGTAGAGTCGGCTTCCATCGGGTTGCTGGCCGGGCGTTTCATAGCAGCAGAAATGCATGGCGCAACAGCAATCGCACCTCCTGAAACCTCCGCATTCGGTGCTCTTCTGGGGCATATCACCGGTGGGCATCTCATAGATTCCAACGGCGGTGTCCGGTCATTCCAGCCGATGAATGTCAATTTCGGCCTGTTTCCGCCAGTTGATTTCCCGCGCAAGCGCGAAGACGGGTCGAGAATGCGGGGCGTTGAAAAGCAGCTTTCGAAGAAAAAGGCTTTGGCTAGGCGAGCGCTGGAAGATATACGCGCCTGGCTCGACGCGACCGCTATAGCACAGGACTAGAAGCGAGCGGCCATGCGCCAGATGCTCCAGTAGTGACGCCAGTTGGCAACCGAAAGCTGTCCCGTCGGTGTCTTGCTCCGAAGGGAAAGAGTGCGAGGAACGGTCGCCAGCGTGAGAAACGCCGGGCTGAAACGAATGGAGTCTTCCTTGGGCATCTGTCTGAGTGAGGCCATGGCGCTCTGATGATTGGCTCTGGCCAGTTGGCAAAGCTCCTCTATAGCAATTCTCAACCCTTCCGGCAGACCTCCTGAAAACAGATCCGACAGCGATACGCCATGGTGTGTGAAGCTGTCCAGCGGCAGGAACAGCTGGCGGTTGGTGGCATCAAGGGGCCAGTTCTGAAGATGTCTCGCCAGTCCTGATGCGAGACCCGCCGATTCCATCAGGCCCTCAGGCAAGCGCGGCTCCTCGCCTTTGTTCAGGATCTGGCTGGCAAGCAGCATTGGCAATGAATCGGTTTGCCAGACATGATTTCGATAAGCTGTCTCGTCTGGTATCGGGTTGTGCTCAAGGTTGAACCCCAGCGCGTCAACGATAGCCGTCAGGTGCTCCACACTCAGACGGTATTGCTTCAGAATTTGCTTGAGTGCTGTGGCCAAGGGCCCGACATTGGCAAGCCCGCATCCGTTGCCAAAGCCAGACTGAGTGTCTGCAATGATGTCTCGCCACCATTGCAGTCTGATCTGGCCCATTTCCGGGGTGGAGACTTGCGCCGGGATCCTGTTGAGCGTGGCAAGAAACGCGAACAGAACCATGAGTGATGGACGATGAATTTCCGGGGCCGTCAGGGCGATGAAATGCCTGACCGGGTCAAGGTGCTTCAGCTCGGTCTGGCAGAAAGCAAAGTCGTCCATTGGCTCTGACATCTGGCGCTCCCGTTACCTGTGGTCAGTCTACTGGAAACAGGGCGGCGGCAACGGCACGGTCTTCTGAAAGCAGGATATTCAGGGTCCTGACGGCCGCTCCGGTGTCCATGATGTCAACCTTGACGCCTGCATGGCGCAGACTATCGACAAGTGTGCGATCTATCATCGCCAGTCTCGATCCGGTGCCGATGAGCAGAATTTCAATGTTGGCAGCTTCTCTTTGAAGCTTCAGGAAATGGTCCGGAGATAGTGCGGCCAGCGTTTCAACATCCCATCGGTGGATTCCGCTCGGCAGAAACAGGATGGCGCCCTGATGGGACATGCTGCCAAAACGGAAGCCGCCATTGCCATAGAAGTCGATGGGATCATGTCGGGGATAATAGGCATCGGTCATTTCGAGACCTGATATCGAAGCCGCTGTCGTGTCTGTTTTCGGTTGAGACGAGGCCACACCGGAAGGGGCTTCAGTATGCGTACCGGAAAGCTGAGGCTCCCCGGCACGCGGTGTTTCTTTTTGAGTGGGCTTGGCATTTTTGCCCTGTAGCCACTTCAAGACCATCGGTCAGGATGCGGGTGCTTCTTCGAGCTCATCTTCATCACCTGGTTTCTGAACGCTGTCAGACCGCAGGTTGAAATAGATGAGCAGAGGAGCGGCGATGAAGATCGACGAATAGGTGCCGACGAACACGCCCCAGATCATGGCAAAGGTGAAGGACCGGATTACTTCGCCGCCAAGGAAGTATAGGGAACACAAGGCGAGCAAGGTGGTGAAAGACGTCAGGGTCGTGCGTGACAGGGTCCGGTTGATGGCTTGATCGAGCACTTCCTTGAGTGGCATCTTCTTGTATTTGCGCAAGTCTTCCCTGATACGGTCATAGACAACCACGGTATCGTTGAGCGAGTAACCCACGATCGTCAGAATGGCGGCGATGGTCGTAAGGTTGAAGTCGATCTGCAACAACGCAAAGACACCAATGGTCATGATGACGTCATGGGCTGTCGCCACCACGGCACCGACGGCGAACTGCCATTCGAATCGGAACCAGATGTAGACCATGATGGCCAGCAAAGCCGATAGAACCGAAATGGCACCGGTTGTCGCCAATTCGCCAGAAACGCGCGGGCCAACCACTTCAACGCGGCGATAGGTGACCGTGTTGCCAAGGGTCGCCTTGACCTGATCCACCACGCGCTGCTGGGCGATCTCGGCGTCTTCCCCCTCGCCTTCCTGTGTCTGGATGCGAATGAGAACGTCGTTGGGTGCCCCGAATTCCTGTACCTCGACATCGCCGAAGCCAAGATTGTTCAGCTCGCCACGGATAAAGGCTAGGTCGGCGGTCTGCTCGGCGGTCTGGATTTCGATCAGTGTGCCGCCCTTGAAGTCGATGCCGTAGTTGAGGCCCGAAATCAGGAACAGGACGATCGACGCAATCAGCAGAGAGCCGGACAGCGGGAAGCTCCAGCGCCGGTGGCGCATGAAGTGGATGTTTGTGTCATCCGGGATAAAGCGTAGTTTTTTCATTATCTTATCTCCGGTACATCAAATTGGCAGCTTGGAAGGGCGACGGTATTTGATCCAGGTCGCCACGACCAGACGGTTGAACGTAAAGGCCGAGAACACCGTGGTAACGATGCCGACGGCAAGCGTAACCGCAAAGCCTTTCACAGGACCGGAGCCAAGTGAAAACAGGATGACGGCGGCAATGAAGGTCGTGATGTTGGCGTCGAGAATGGTGGCCAGCGCACGGGAATAACCGGTGTCGATTGCCGCAATTGTCGAGCGACCGTAATTGTTCTCTTCCCTGATACGTTCGTAGATCAGCACGTTGGCGTCCACTGCCATGCCGATGGTCAGAACGATACCGGCAATACCCGGCAAAGTCAGGGTTGCACCGAGGAAGGACAGAACCCCGAGCAACAGTACGACGTTCACCACCAGAGCGATGTTGGCAAACAGGCCGAACAGGCCATAGGCAAGGAACATGAAGATGACGACGGCGGCAGCACCGACGATGCCGGCAATTTCACCAGCCGCAATCGAGTCTGCACCAAGGCCCGGACCGACTGTCCGTTCTTCAACGATGGTCAGTTTGGCAGGCAAGGCACCGGCGCGCATCAGGACCGCAAGGTCATTGGCGCTCTGGGCGGTGAAGGAGCCGGAAATGATACCCGATCCGCCGCGGATCGGTTCGCGGATGGTCGGTGCCGAGATGACTTCATTATCGAGCAC
The DNA here is from genome assembly GCF_963666525.1 of uncultured Cohaesibacter sp. Classification (NCBI taxonomy): domain Bacteria; kingdom Pseudomonadati; phylum Pseudomonadota; class Alphaproteobacteria; order Hyphomicrobiales; family Cohaesibacteraceae; genus Cohaesibacter; species uncultured Cohaesibacter sp. The sequence continues at coordinate 5,129,175 of NZ_OY762905.1, read as the reverse complement.
GATCGCGAACGGCAAGCCGACATTCTGTTCTGTCACGCGGGCAAATTTCTTGGCACCCGAGGTGTTGAAACGGAAAGATACGACCGGTTCGTTGGTGCGCGAGTCGAAGGTCGGCTGGGCGTCGTCCAGTTCATCACCGGAGATCAGCACACGCTTCTGAACCAGATATGGAGTGCGTTCATTCTGCGGCTTCGGATTCAGAGGATCATCTGCTTCATAGAGGACTTCGGAATCAAGCGGTGGTCTGGTCTGGAGCGCCGTTTCGGCCGCCATCGTCGTGTCAACCATACGGAAGGACAGGTTTGCCGTTGTTTCCAGAATATCCTTGAGGCGATCTGGATCCTGCAGGCCCGGCACCTGAACGAGAATGCGGCTGTCGCCTTCCCGCTGGATGGACGGCTCGGTGGTGCCAAGCTCGTCAACTCGGCGACGGATGACTTCCACCGATTGGGCTACGGCGCTGGAAACTCGGGCATTGATCCCCTCTTCCGTCAGCACCAGACGAACGAGACCGTCATCGTTGACTTCAAGAGAGGTTTCGGTTGCTCCGCCACCAGATAGCAGCGAGGTAGAAATCGGCTGAACCAGTTCTTTCAATTTTGCCCGGGCACTTTCCAACTGGGCGAGATCCCGAATGCGGACCTGAACGGCATTGTCCCGAGCAGCAAGGCCGGTGTAGCCGATCTTGTCTTCTCGCAGGGCAGAACGCACGTCGCCGCGGAGAATTTCGAGACGGTCCTTGATGATCCCGTCTTTTTCAACCTGCATCAGGATGTGAGCACCACCCTGCAAGTCAAGACCCAGTACCAGCTTGCCATTCGGCAGCCAGCTTGGATATTCGTCTTGCAAGGTCTGATCGGAAAAGAGGTTTGGAATTGAGAAAAGAAGGCCTACGGCAGCCACCAGTATAACCAGCGTGACCTTCCATCGGGCAAAATGTAGCATGCGGCTATCCTACCACTATTGGCAGTGCACCCGGATTGATATCCGAGTGCCTATTATCATTTAAAAATCGAAATTGAGACTATTTTGCGTCACCGGCAGGTTCACCCTTGGAGCGAACTTCTGCGATGGACTTGCGCATCAATTTGATTTTTACGCCTTCGGAGATTTCGACGGTGACTTCGTTCTCATCCGTTGCGTTGGTGACTTTGCCGACAATGCCGCCATTGGAGACGATGGTGTCGCCGCGACGCACGTTGGAAACCAGTTCGGCGTGTTTTTTCATCTGAGTGCGCTGTGGGCGGATGATCAGGAAATACATGATCACGAAGATCAAGATGAAAGGAAGAACGGAGATCAGGAATTCCGGGCCGCCGGCGGCTCCACCTGCGCCCTGTGCAAAAGCTGGCGTTACAAACATTTATTGCTCCTTTTAGGCCAGTATGGACGGCTTTCCCGTCCCTTGAGGCGTATTTAGATTTGAGCGGACTATAGCGGTCCCGGCGAACTTTGCAAATAGTCAGTTGAAGGTTTGCAACGCCCGGCACAACTCTGCTAATCAGTGCCTAGACATAATGATCCTTTGTGCAAAGGGAAAGGGTAAAGGCATGCTTTATTGCCGTTTTTCTGCACCTAATTTGGCACAGGGCAACAAAAGGGGGAGTCGTCACTTCCATGACCGCAAAAACACTTGCTGAAATTGCAGCTATTCTAAAAGAAATTCATGCCAGTATCGAGCGTGCGGTGCCCCCTTTGCCGGCCGATACCAACCTGCAGGAGGCCGACGCCTTCGTCTGGCACACGGATCCCGCCCCTCACCTGCAACCGGTGCTCAAGGTCAATCGGGTCGATCTGTCCCTGCTCAAGGCGGTGGATCGCAATCGTGACATGATTCTCGAGAACACGCAGCGCTTCGCCGCCGGTCTGCCTGCCAACAATGCGTTGTTGTGGGGTGCGCGCGGCATGGGCAAGAGTTCTCTGGTCAAGGCCTGCCATGCTGCGGTCAACGGCACGTCTGGGGCCAAGAGATCGTCGTTGAAGCTCATTGAGATCGCGCGGGAGGATATCGACAGCCTACCGATTCTGATGAACATCCTCAGAGCCCATGAAGAGCGCTGCATTCTCTTTTGTGACGATCTTTCCTTTGATCCGGGAGAAACATCCTACAAGTCGCTGAAGGCCGTGCTTGACGGTGGTATCGAGGGGCGGCCGGAGAATGTGGTTTTCTATGCCACGTCCAACCGACGTCATCTGATGCCGCGGGACATGATCGAGAATGAACGCTCGACTTCCATCAATCCCAGCGAGGCGGTGCAGGAAAAGGTATCCCTGTCCGACCGGTTCGGCTTGTGGATCGGATTTCACAATTGTTCGCAGGATGACTATCTGTCGATGGTCGATGGCTATGTTGCCGAATATGGGATCGAGGTTGACCCGGCCGTTCTGCGCGCGTCGGCGCTGGAATGGTCCACCACACGCGGCTCCCGTTCCGGACGTGTCGCGTGGCAATTCATTCAGGATTTGGCTGGCGCAAAAGGCGTAGTTATCAAATAGTGTCAGGGCCATTCAGGATGGCCTACCCTCGCTGTTCACCTTCCCTCCAAGACGCTGTTGATTGGCGCAACTGCACGGAGCACGGAACCCGCATTATGCCGTTTCAATGGGTGACTTTTCGGGCTACGAAGTGCAGATTGTTGCCGATCTGAAGTGTCTCGCCAACAGCGTCAGGGTGAGTGATGATGAAAGCCACATCCTCATTCTTCGTGGCCGTGGCAAGCTCGCCGATTGGCAGGGTCTGGAGATAGAGTTTGGTCAGCAAATGTTCTATCTCGCCCTTTTCCAGTCTTTCGAAGGATCGGGAGTAGAATTCCTCGGTGCTATCATACCCTTTGATTACCCAGTCAGACATGACATCCTCCCAGAGTTAAGGTGCATTTGAGAGCCTTGATGCCAGCATTTTACGCCTAGTCTGGCGGAGCGACCATTCGAATTTCGGGTAAGAAAAACCCCGCCAGCGGTAACTGGCGGGGTTTTGAATTTCGAGGTCGATGGGCCTTTAGAGCGCGGCAAGGATGCGATCGAGCGCTTCCTGGACCTTGGCCTTGAGTTCGGTCTGCTCAGCCAGTTTGGCCTTCTGTTCCTCAACGATCTCGACCGGAGCATTGGCAACGAATTTCTCGTTGCCCAGTTTCTTCTCGAACTTCTCGGCAACCTTGCTGATCTTGTCGAGTTCCTTTTCGAGACGGGCCTTTTCCGCATCCAGATCGATCACACCGGCCAGAGGCAGGGCAACCGTTGCTTCGCGGACGACAACCTGAGCGGAACCATGCGGGACAGTGTCGGAGACCTTGATATCTTCGACGCGTGCCAGACGCTTCAGAACAGCATCGTGCGAAGCAAGTCGAGCCTTGGTTTCTTCCGAGGCACCAACAATCTCGAGTTTGAACTTGGTCGACGGAGCAATGTTCATTTCCGCACGGATGGAGCGGATTGCCGTGATCATGTCAACGAGCCAGTTGATCTCGTCAGCTGCGCCGGTGTCCTTGATGTCATAGCTCGGCCAGTCTTCAAGGATCAGAAGACCGTTGCGAGCCGGTCCGACCTTGCCGGTTTCGGCCCAGAGTTCCTCTGTGATGAACGGCATGATCGGGTGCAGCAGCAGGCAGATCTGATCGAGAACCCAGGCCGCGCAGGCCTGCGTTTCGGACTTTGCTTCGCTGTTGCTGCCCTCTTCCTGCAGTACGGGTTTGCTGAGCTCGATGTACCAGTCGCAGTAAAGGTTCCAGACAAAGCGGTAGAGTGCGTTGGCTGCATCATTGAAGCGATAGGTCTCAATGGCGTCGGAGACTTCGGATGCCGTCTTGGCCAGTTCGGTGACAATCCACTGGTTGACTGTTTCCTTGACGGCGGATGGATCGAAGCCCTCGGTGCGCTCGCAGCCATTCATCTGGGTGAAGCGGGTTGCGTTCCACAGTTTGGTGCCGAAATTGCGATAACCCGCAACGCGGCTTGTGGCCAGCTTGATGTCGCGCCCCTGCGCCGCCATGGCCGTCAGGGTGAAGCGAACCGCATCCGCCCCGAACTCGTCGATCAGGTTGAGCGGGTCAATGACGTTCCCTTTGGACTTGGACATCTTGGCGCCATGTTCGTCGCGAACCAGAGCATGGACGTAGACGGTGTGGAACGGCTCTTCCTTCATGAAGTGCATGGACATCATCATCATGCGGGCAACCCAGAAGAAGATGATGTCAAAGCCGGTGACCAGAACGTCGGTCTGGTAATAGCGCTCCAGTTCCGGGGTCTTGTCCGGCCAGCCAAGGGTGGAGAATGGCCACAGGGCAGACGAGAACCATGTGTCGAGAACGTCTTCGTCGCGTTTCAGCTCAACGTCCTTGCCATAGTGGGCCTTTGCCTGTGCTGCGGCTTCCTCGTCATCATGGGCGACGAAGATCTGGTCATCCGGGCCAAACCATGCCGGAATGCGATGCCCCCACCAGAGCTGACGGGAAATACACCATGGCTCGATGTTTTCCATCCATTCGAAATAGGTCTTTTCCCAGTTCTGTGGAACGAACTTGGTGCGCCCTTCCCGTACAGATGCGATTGCCGGTTCAGCCAGTGTCTTGGCGTCGGCAAACCACTGGTCGGTCAGCATTGGTTCGATGACAACGCCGGAGCGGTCGCCGAACGGCTGCATGATCTTCTTGTTCTCGACAAGCGGAATGGCGTTGCCTTCTTCGTCCTTGGTGAAGACGCAAAGGCCTTCGGCGTTGATGGCTTCAACGATCTGCTTGCGTGCCTCGAAGCGATCAAGTCCGCGATATTCGTCAGGCACCAGGTTGATTTCGTCGACTTCTCGTTCACCCGGCAGTTTGCCAGTCTTGGCGATTGCCAGTGCCTGAGCTGCGCATTCCGCATAGGGAGCACCGTCAGCGCGCATGGAAGCCTGTACATCCATGAGGCGGTAGCACGGAATCTTGTTGCGGCGGGCAACCTGATAGTCGTTGAAATCGTGCGCGCCGGTGATCTTGACTGCGCCGGAGCCGAAGGTCGGATCAGGATATTCGTCGGTAATGATCGGGATCAGGCGGCGATGCTCTTTCGGTCCGACCGGGATTTCACAGAATTTGCCAACGATCGGAGCATAGCGCTCATCTGACGGATGAACGGCAACAGCGCCATCGCCCAGCATGGTTTCCGGGCGAGTCGTGGCGATGGAGATATAGTCCCGCTCTTCCGTGAAGATGACGTTGCCGTCCTCATCCTTTTCGACATAGGTGTAGGTTTCGCCACCAGCCAGCGGATACTTGAAATGCCACATGTGGCCATCGACTTCCTTGTTCTCGACTTCGAGGTCGGAAATCGCGGTTTCAAATTTCGGGTCCCAGTTAACGAGGCGTTTGCCACGGTAGATGAGACCTTCATTGTAAAGCTGGATGAAAACTTTCTGAACGGCCTTGGAGAGGCCTTCGTCCATGGTGAAGCGTTCCCGGGACCAGTCGGCGGTCGCACCAAGGCGACGCAGCTGGTTGAAAATCGTGCCACCGGATTCGCCCTTCCATTTCCAGACGCGTTCAACAAAGGCTTCACGGCCCATGGAACGACGGTCCGGCTCCTTGTTGGCGGCCAGCTGGCGTTCGACAACCATCTGGGTTGCAATGCCGGCGTGGTCCATGCCCGGTTGCCACAAGACGTCATAGCCCTTCATGCGATGATAGCGGATCATGACGTCCTGAAGGGTGTTGTTGAGGGCGTGCCCCATGTGCAGCGACCCGGTAACGTTCGGCGGTGGGATCACGATCGAGAAGCTGTCCTGACCGTCCTTCTTCCCAGCGCCGGCTTTGAATGCGCCGGCTTCTTCCCATGCATCATAAAGGCGCGGCTCTACGGTCGCCGCATCAAAAGTTTTTTCAAGCATTGCACATCCATATTGCAGCGCGCCAAGCGGTTTCGCTGGCAACGCCGTCATTCTGAGGCTTGAACCGACAGAGTGAAGACCGGGAAGTCTTACTGGCGGTACGAAAACTGTATCGGTAATGGTGTAAATCCCATTCCCCCAAAGCTGTCAACCGTTTGCAGTCACAAGCGGTCAAACTTCAGCCAATCAGCGCAGATTTTTCAAGAAAAACACGTGATGTTGCCGCTTGGAGGCTCAAGGGCGAGACTGTGTGGCGTTGGTGCGGGCGATCAGCGATAGTGCTGCTCGCCCCTGGACACTCGCTCGATCTCGGCGCGCACAAGGCGTTCGACCATCACAGGCAGGTTCTGATCGAGCCATGCCTTGAGCATTGGGCGCAACATATCCTCCACGACATTCTCGATGGTACGGGAATTGGTGTTGAGGATGGTGTGGGTCAAGTCGCCAAACGCGCTCGTTACCTTCTGAGATGTGTCGTCGGAAACAAGGGGCTCACCCCGCTTCAGGGTCGGCAACGGCCCTTCCGGCATCGGTGTCGTCTCAAAGGAAGACTTGAGTGCGGCAGGAACGGCCTGTTCCAGCTTCTTGTTGACGATCTCTTCGAGAGGTGCCGGTGCGGCCTGTTCTTTCCTCGGCTCCTCGGCATTGGCGAACATCAGGTCGTCTTCGTGAGGTTCAACCAAATCTGTTTCCTGCCATTCGGAAGGCAGGTCCAAAACGTCCTCTTCGGGGGCTTCTTCCTCTTCCATGGCAGCCATTGCTGCGGCCATGTCGAGTTCTTCCTCTTCCTCGGGTTCCGGTTCGGGCTGAGCTTTCGACGCAGGTTCGTCGAACAACGCATCGAGAGCTTCCTGGCTCAGCGTTTCGTTGGGATCGGCCTCAGGCTCGGGGGCTGCAGCAGCAGACGGCTCTTCGCCAATAGCAGCTTCCTCATCCGAAATGATCCTCCGGATGGAAGCGAGAATCTCTTCCATGGAAGGTTCTTGAGCTGCACTGGAATTTGACATGGCCTCACCCGAAACTAACGACAAACAGGTCATAGAGCTGGACATATTCCGCCGCGGATATGATTCGCTCATCCTAACACTATAGAGAGTTTGTCAGATTGTTGAAATCTGTTCCGCAAAAAAGCATCAATGACATGTGGAGTGAAGGAAACATGCGTTAATTTCCCCGTTATCCTGATGACTTTACGTATGAATTGGCGGTGGCTTACCTGTCGACGTGAAAATTGAACCCGGCAGCAGCCTGTTCAAAAACGCGAAAAGCCGGCGCATAGCACCGGCTTTTCAAATCAGTCTTTTGGCGCGTGATCGCAGCGAGAAGCCTAGCGACCGTCCGGGGTGCGCAGGCCAACCCATTTGTCGCGCACTGCATTGTAATGCTGGGTCGGGTCGTAGCGCTGAACCTTCAGCTTGAGATTTTCTGCTGACAGGTTGCCGGTGGCAGATGCCATTGCAAAAGAAGCGACGATACGATCCCGCTGTGCCTGCACGAGCGAGATGCGGGCGGTGATAAGGGTTTCCTGCGAGTCGAGGACATCAAGAAGCGTGCGCTGTCCCACCTTCTGCTCTTCGATCACGCCCTGCGTTGCCAGGCGTGCGGCCTTGACCTGTGCCTGAGCTGCTGTGATGGACGGGATGCTGGCCTGAAGGCTGGCCCAAGCGGACATGATGCCTGCGCGGATCTGGGCGCGTGCTAGGTCGAGCTGAATGCGAGCCTGACCAAGGGATTCCTTGGCTGCGCGGACCTTGGAGTGGTTTGCACCTCCGGAATAGAGCGGAATGCTCAGGGCTCCGGTGATGGACGCACTGTTGGTTGCGCCGGACACGTTGCTTTGATTGATGTTGTTCGAGAAGGAACGGGATGCTGCGCCGGTCAGTGTGACGGTCGGCAGCAAGGCACCTTCGGCAATCTTGACATCAAGGTCAGCCACATCGACGTTGTATTTGGCTGCGATGATTGACGGGTGCTTGGTCAGACCCATGTCAAGAGCAGGTTGCAACGTCTTTGGGAACAGATTGTCGACAGAGTAGCCTGCCACAAGCGTGGTGGGTTTTTTGCCGACGAGCTGCTCATAGGTTGCTTGGCTGGCTGTCAGGTTGGCTTGCGCAGCATGGACCAGAGAAATGGCCGCCGCGAGACTGGCTTCTGCCTGATTGACGTCTGTGTTGATGGTTTCACCAACGGCAAAACGGTCTTTTGCCGAACGGGCCTGCTCTTCAAGAAATGCGACGTTCTGTTTGCGCAATTCGAGAATGGCCTGGTTCTGCAGAATGTCCATATAGGCCGTTGCGACCTGAAGGAGGACGGACTGCTCGGTCGACTTGAGGCTTTCACGGGCAGCGAGGATGGCCGCTTCTGCCTGTTTGACGCCATTCTTGGTGCGGTTGCCGCGATAGAGGATCTGCTGAACCTGAAGACCAAGAGAGGTTGTGTTGACCTGATTGTTTCTCGAGATACCCGTTGCGTATTCTGATTCCGACCATGTGCGCGCAGCAGAGCCTGAGCCGGTGATCGTCGGACGATATCCGGACAATGCCTGGGGCACATTCTCGTCTGTCGCGCGCAAACCGGCGCGCGCTGCGTTCAGCGTGGGGTTGTTGCTATAAGCAAGAGACAATGCGTTTGAAAGATTCTCAGCCGAAGCAGCCTGCACATTCCAAAGCAGTGCAGTTACAGCACATAGCGATATTGTCCGTAGCCCAGCCACACCATTACTCCTAAATGAATTTACGACATGGTTAGCCTCACCACGCCGGTACATAGATATCGTTTAGTTGAGGACCATAATAGGAAGAGTTTTTCATTCCTAGTGGTCTGGCGGTCGATTCTCTTAAAAAAATGTGAATACAGCTTAATTGCAACACTTTAAGAAACATGTTCGCCAAATTGAGACCACTATTCTATAGCAGCTATTTTGCATCGTTGTGTATCATTTTGTATCAATTGATGTATTTCCACTTCAAGCGACCTTGGTAGAGCTCATTGGACCGCCTTCTGTTTCTTGACTTTTTCCGTTTCGACTGTCTTCCGACTCGTACATTATGCCGCAGTTGGCTAGAGGGTGAAGGACGGCGATCTGGTGAATTCGGCAAGCATCGGGGCGTTGGTGTCGAATGCGGACATGCGCGAGAAATGATCGCCATTGCGCAGGATCCTGACTGCTTCGGCCATGTGGTCCCTGCCCTCGGCTGTTACCAGTGCGCCTCCATCCTTGAGTTGGTCAAGAAGGTCTTTCGGTACTTCTTCGACAGCCCCGTCAATGAAGATCACATCATAAGGACCTTCAGATGGTACGCCTTCCTTTGGGTTGCCGGGGATCACTGCGATGTTGTCATAGCCAAGAGCGGCAATCGCTGCCTCTGAGGACTGAGCAAGAACCTCGTCCCGTTCGACGGCCACGACCGTGTTGGACAGTCGTGAAGCAAGCGCTGCGGTATATCCCGAGCCAGAGGCGATGATCAGGACGATGTCGTCCGGTTTGATGTCGGCCAGTTGAAGCATCTTGGCGAGCGGTGACGGTTGCGTCATGACGCGCCGGTCCGATATGCGAATATCGGAATCGGAATAGGCAAGTGAGCGCATCGGCGTGGGAACAAATTTTTCACGCGGCACCGTCAAAAACGCATCTAGAACCCGGTAAGAGGTCACGTCGGTGGTACGGATCTGATTGTCGACCATCTTCTGCCGGGCTTTGCCAAATTCACTCATCTGCGAACTCCCTGAAACTCTCTGGTTCGATGTGCCTGTTCGGTTTATCTGACGCGAGGCACTCTGTCCAATCCGCTTTCCGGATCCGTGGGAAGACGTATCTTTTCTGCTTGAATATCCCCCTGCCCCATGGGTTGCAAGGGGATTTGGGGTATATATACTTAATGAGGTTTTGTCAGATGTCATCCTTGTGACAATTTTCTGGGGGTGACTGTAAAAAATTCGAAATGTCGTGGAAATTGACTTGAGCCGAAGAAATCCATTTGCTATGCACCTTCCACCACACGCAAGGAAGGCTCGATGGCGGAGTGGTGACGCAGCGGATTGCAAATCCGTGTACGCCGGTTCGATTCCGGCTCGAGCCTCCAATCTCCTCTTTCACAGTTCTGCCTAAACAGTTCTTCAGGAGCCTTGGCTCTTGCGCTTTTGCGCACCTTCCCGACACTTTCATAAAGACCTTCTGCCGCGGCTGACTGTTCTGTCTCTATCAGACCTGGTCGAATAAATCTGCACGCTCAGCAATCTGGGCTGGCAGCGTGTTGCTGGTGGAAAAACAATGCCATTGGCATTTGACCAAAGAGACCTTGTCCGTTTGGACATAACCCATGAAAAGGGGGGCTTTTGGTTTGCATCCTTTTGGCAAAAGGTCTATGCAAAGGGCACACTCGCCGAACAGTTTGGGGCTAAAATCATGGTTGCCAGTGACGACAATATTATGATGCACGGAGGCGATCTTTCCGCCGCGATGAATCGTTATGGGGGAACGCGTGAAGGCTGGCTGGATCTGTCTGCCGGTATCAACCACGTGTCCTATCCATTTGACCGGGAGCGTGCGCTTGATTCCATCGGTGCCCTGCCGACGCAAGGGGACCTGGTGGAATGCCTTGCTGCTGCTCGCGTTGCCTATAATGTGCCGGATGAAGTCTCGATTGTTGCCTCACCTGGCACGCAGTCGCTCATCCAGTCGATGCCCGTTCTGCTGGGCACCAACCAGAGCTGCTTGATCCTCGGCCCAACCTATTCAGAACACCAGCGTGCCATGGCGCGGGCCGGCGTCGATGTGGCCATGATCAATGAGTTGCCAAAGGAATTCTTCCCCGGCGACTGTCTTCTGGTGTGCAATCCCAACAATCCTGATGGCCGCACGCTCGATGCCGAGCTTCTCGTGGATCTTGCCAGCAAGCTGCATCGCCAGCGTGGGCTGCTGATCGTTGATGAGGCCTTTGCCGATGTCAATCCTGAGCTGAGCGTCATGCCGCACCTGGCTGAAATGCCGAATTGCGTCATCCTGCGCTCTTTCGGCAAGTTCTTTGGCCTTTCCGGTATTCGCCTCGGCTTCCTGATGGGACATGAGGTCCAGATTAGCAAGATCCGCGACATGCTGGGGCCGTGGGCGGTTTCCACGCCAGCGCTGCGCGTTGGCACACAGGCCCTCGGCGATCTGGAATGGCAGAAGGATCAGCGCGAGAAGCTCCGGGCGCAGGCCGAACTCATGGACAAGATTCTCGATAAGCGCGGCCTTTATATCGCTGGCGGCACGTCGCTGTTTCGCCTCGTCATCAAGGAAGATGCCAAGGAGCTTCACCGCAAGCTGGCGGAGATGCACATCTGGACGCGAATCTTCGACTATCGCTCGGACTATATCCGCTTCGGTATTCCGATCGATCAGAAGTCGATGACCCGGTTTGATGAAGCCCTCGGCAGGGTCATGTACCGGTGATTCTGTCTGGCGGCTTGTTCGCTTTTGTTGTGCTGCTGGCCTTGATACTGGATGGATTGTTTGGCGAGCCGGATTGGATCTGGGCACGCCTTCCTCATCCAGTCGTGCTTTTCGGCAAAGCGATTTCCCTTTTTGAAAAGACCTTCAATCGTCCGCGGACCCAGAGTGCATTCTCTGGCCGTGCGCTGGGCGGCCTTTCCATGCTCCTGCTTGTCGGAGTTGGCGCGGTTGGTGGTACCCTGGTGCAAATATTGCTGATGTCGATGGGTGTCATTGGCTGGATCATCATCGCCCTGCTGGCTTCCACTCTGCTGGCGCAGAAAAGCCTGCATGATCATGTAAAGCGCGTGGAAGAGGATCTTGCAGCAGGTGACCTCGAACAGGCCCGCTATTCCGTCTCCATGATCGTGGGGCGGGATACGACGAAGCTGGATGGATCCGGTGTGGCGCGGGCGGCTATCGAAAGTCTCGCGGAGAATTATTCCGACGGCATTGTAGCGCCGCTTTTCTGGCTGGTGCTGTTCGGGCTGCCGGGTCTCATTTGCTACAAGATCATCAATACCGGCGACAGCATGATCGGCCACCGCAACGAGCGCTACCGCTATTTTGGTTGGGCGGCGGCGCGGCTCGATGATGTTTTGAACCTTGTGCCTGCGCGTCTCACGATGCTGTTGCTGCTGTTTTCGCCGTTGAGGCTCTTGGTTGTGCGCGAGGGCCAGTCCCAGCCATGGGAGCGGTTCTTTGCGGATGCGCGTCGCCATCGGTCACCAAATGCCGGTTGGCCTGAGGGCGCCATGGCGCGGCGACTTGATATTGCCCTCTCCGGTCCGCGTTATTATGGCGGAGAGCTCGTCGATGAGCCCTTTGTCAATGATACGGGCCGTCGGGCAATTGGTGCGCGCGATGTTCATGCCGCTCTGTGTCTCTACGTGCGGGCGTCTGTGGTGCAATTCGCGATAGTCGCGATCATTGCTTTGATTGCCATCTTCCCGGGACAATAGTCTTCTTGCACGATGGCAACCACCCTCGCGGTATAACTCTTAGCAACTCAGAGAACAAGCGTTGGCTGGTTTGTCGGTTTTAACAGCACCGGCAGGCCGAATCTGACCTCGACTACCCTTTCGCAAGTCTCTGCCAGTCGCTGATTGAGCCGACCCTGATAGTCCCTGAAAGCCCTGACTTCCGGTGACGTGGGAACGATGCCCTGCCCCACTTCATTGGACACCAGCACCACGCGGGCCTGGCAGACCTGAAGCTGCTCCAGCAGGGCGTCTATGTGCTCCGTAAGCGGCAAGGCGTGATACATGAGGTTGTTGAGCCACAGGGTGACACAATCGATTAGCAGGGCGTTGTGAGGAGCGTCGTGCTCTCTGATAACGCTGGTTATGTCTATTTCTTCTTCAATCGCTGTCCAACGCGGTCCTCGGTCATCCTTGTGCTTCTGGATCCGGGCTGCAAATTCGGAATCGTCGGGCAGAACGGGAGAGGTTGCGACGTAGAATAGAGAATGGGGGCTGTCTTCGCAGAGCTTCTGGGCGAAAGAGCTCTTGCCAGATCGTGCGCCGCCGACAACGAGAGTTGTGCGCGCGGAAAGAAGTGTCATGCGAGATCCTGATTCTGTGTTTGATTGAGCGCATTCTCCATGGACTGGTTCCGTTTGCGCTTTTCCAGCTTGATCGAGATCTTTCTGCGATATTTACGCAGCGTTGGCAAATCGATCGAAAGGATCAGAAGGCCCAGCGGCAGCATCCAGAAACCAAGAATGGGTAGGAAACCGAGAATCCCGCCAACAACGAGAAGGCTGCCAAGAAGCTTTCTGGCAAACGGCGTCTGTGGAATTTTGATTGTCTTCCGGCCGATCCTGAATTCTCTTTGGGGCGCGATCATCTGCTGGGTGACCTTTTCGATGTTATTGATATTGTGTGCTTTTGACCGATATGAGCACGACAAAACAGCCAAAATATGGCCTTCTCGCACCAAAAGGGAAATTCGCCCTGCTTATGTTTTCTGTGACAGTTCGGCGGTCTTTTCCACTGATCCACAAGAGAAATTAAAAAGATAAAAAAAGGGGCTTGGCAAGTGCGGCTCACTCCATTAGAAACCACCTCACCAACGTTGAGGCGGCCACGGTCGCCAAGCGAAAAAGAGTTTTCCCCAGTAGCTCAGTTGGTAGAGCAAGCGACTGTTAATCGCTGGGTCGCTGGTTCGAGTCCGGCCTGGGGAGCCATATTAGGGCCTTCTGATTGATTTCAGAAGGCCCTTTTTCGTATTTGAAGCCGTTCCATTATCTATAGCGTATAATGAGATTTTCTCGGAATCGAGAATGGATGGATAGGCCCTCTCCGACTCGGGGCGGGGCCTGTCGATTGGAATTGCGGCCGGCGTTCGATCAATGCAAAACAACCTCCCAGATGCCGAGGCAACAGGGAGGCTGTTTGATGGCTTGTATTGACCATGGTGTGTTCAGACATGCCTAAGCGCATCGCCGCTCACATAAGGCTTCCAGAAGCTCTCAGAGGCGCTGTGCGGTGTGCTCTGTCCTGCTCACTCATAGCGGATGGAATCGGCATTGGTCGCCTTGTAGCCGTCCTCCTGCAGTATTCCGATTGTATCGTAGCGATGCATGGTCTGGAACAAGCAGAATTCGACGGGCCCGAGATCGATGGGGCCAAAGGTCGAAAGCAATTCCTCGAAAAGTGATTCCGATTGTTTCATCACCGTATCGGCCTGTGATGGCGTAAGCCAGCGGATGGGATAGGCCATGCTGACGTGAAAACCGTAGCTTTCAATGTCGCCGCGTCTGATGCCGGTGGCACGCTCAAGCAGGGCACGGGTCGCGCGCAATTTTGATTCTTCGCTGGGGTCCGCTCCGGCCATTTCTATGGTCGCAGGGAGAACGAGGCCCGTCGCCCGGACCTTGAACCCTGGTTCCCCCTTTTCCTCGCCGAGAGCAGAAATGAAGCGGCTGGTGGCTGTGGGAAGGTCCGTATCCGTCGGCAAGTCATCCGACCAGCCGTCCTGTCCCAGAGGATCGCCACTGACACCGCAGAAAATGGTCATATGAAAGCTTGCCTTGGGCAGGAACGAAAAATGATCGGCGTAGGGCATGGTCTGAAGACGGTCCTGCATCGTGCAGAGCGCAACAAAAAAGGGGGACTGTCGATCGATGTGGCAAATGAAGGTGTTGCCGGGGAACGTCAGCAAGGAGCCGTCTGGCGTAAATTTTCCCCCTTCGCCGGGAGCGGAAATGGCCGGGGGGTAGCTTTCCTGGCGATCCTTCCCGGACAGGAGGGACAAGATTGCACTGCGTTTGGGTTCCGGCATTGACCAGCGATTGATCGTCATCGGGCTTCTCCAGTTCATTGGAATTGATTTGCCTGATCGTCTCCAGAGATTGAGGTCAGGCATTGTTGATGTTTTTGCAAATAGTCGCGCTCTGCCCGACATGTCATTGTCCATGAAATGATCGATCTTGATCGGCGCGTGGCGCGGCTGTCCGGTGGCGGGTCAGGAGGTATCGGCACTGACCGGGGAATTCTTGATGCGGGACTTCTTGAGGCGCCCATGCTGTTCCATCACTGCGTAGCCGATGGTGGCAAACTTGCTGTTGATTTCCTTGAGGTCGGCGATCATTTCCAGATGCTGGTTACTCGAAGCCAGACTGGTCAGGTTGCCGCGGCGCAAACGAGCAAGATGATTGGCACGGCTGGTCTGTTCCATTTCGGCAACATTCTGCTTGTGTACCACCAGTTGCTGGGCGACTGGCACGGAACCGGTCCACGCTGTTTCCTGCGCCAGAATGATGGCCTTGCGAACAGCGGCGATGATCTGGCCAATCTCTTCCTGTCCCTCCTCCGAGAACTTGAATTCTCCTCTGCGGCGCGCGCGTTGCAGAGCGAGAAACTTGCCTGCCAGGACATCGCCACAGCGCTCGACGCGGATAGCAAATTCGACGATCTGGCGGATGTTGCCCAGTTCCTGTTCATTGCCCACCGGCAGGCGGGCGTAGCACTGGCGGATACTGACAAGGTTAGCATTCATGCGATTTTCCAAGTCGGCGACCGCTTCGGCATCGGGCGCGCTGGAAGCCCCCTCCTCCAGCATTCTGGCAGCGATATCCAACATGCCACTTACGCGGCGCTTGATGGCTGGAAAGGCAATCATGCTGTCTTCGTTTGCATCATCGGACAGGTCCGTGTGCGCATGGTGGAGGTTGCCATTGATGCGCTGCTCCAGCAGGGAGCACAGCCTCGTGCAGGCGGGCGCACAAAGGAGCAGAAGGAAATTGAAGGCCAGATGGCCAGAAAGGATCATCTGTTCCGGAGACAGAAAGTCCGGTATCGCGCTTCTGCCATCCAGCAGGGCAAGAATGATCACCAGCCCGCCTGCGGTAAAGCATCTGAGGATGGCAAGAGCCATGGCGACAGCCTTGCTGCGCTCGTTCTCAAATTTCAGCAGCCAGACAGGCAACAGCGCGCTTCCCAGATTGCACCCAAGCATGAAAGCAAGCCCGGCGAAGGAGCCAAGGCCCGCATGGGCGGAAAAGGCAACCGCAGTCAAAACGGCGGCTACGCTCGAATGCATTAGGAAGGTCAGCACAAGACCGGCCAAGGCGGCGGTCACAGGGTCCTGATTGAGGTAGGCCACTACCGCTGATGTCCACGGCATGTTGCCGAGCGGTGCCACGCTGTCACGAATGATTGACAGTGATAGAAAGATGAGGCCGAGCCCGAGGACCGTGCGACCGAAATTACGATGGCGGGGATTGTTTGAACGGAGATAAAGGCTTGCCCCGATCAGTATCGCCAGAGGCCCCAAGGCGGAAATTGGCATGTGCAGGAACTGAACGGCCAGCGCCGATCCCATGTCCGCGCCAAGGGCGACTGTTGCAGCGGAAATGACGGGAATGGCGCCGCTACTTGCCAGAGAGGCTGTCATCAACATGACCACGGTGGCTCCCTGCATGAGAAAGCCCAGACAGGTTCCCTTGATGAGATTGTGCAGTGTGGATGAGTGATCGCTAAGACTGGCGTGGATCTGAGTACTCCAGAGCCGTTCGATACCGATCCGCATGAAGCGGACGGAGAACAACAGCAGCATGGCGCCGCAGGTCAGCTGGATGAGAAAGCTCAGAATCGTCACGATTGCCTCAGAGGGGTAAGTGGTGGAAAATGATTGCTCCGGTGGATCGTCGCCTGCCGCTCGGTGCCCGGCTCTGCAAAGCCGCACTGCGGGTGAGCGCAACGGGGCCGAAAAGGGCCGACCCCGTTGTCTTTAAGCTAGCGTTCCTGCACCACATTCTCGACAAAGTAGGTTTCGACCTTGCTGCGGAACGGCTGGGCGCCCCACGGGGTGCGATACTTGCGCTGTTCGTTTGGTACCAGTGCGTAGCTGTCGTCTGCGGCGCTGTTCATAGGAGCACTGCCGAAATTGCGGTTGAGCATCGACTGGGTTTCGGCTGACGTCAGCCAGTTGACGAACACCGCGGCAGCCGCCGGATGCGGGGCGTTGAGAGGAATGGCAATGGCATTGCCGCCACCGTTCATGCCCATCTGAGGGATATAGAACTTGATTTCCTTGCGCACTTCGCCGCGTTTCTGAAGACCGGCCAGATGATCTTCCCATGCCGGTGCCATGGCCAGTTCGCCATCCGATACGCGGGTGATCGAGTCGGCATTGGAGACCGTGATCACATAGTCATCGGCATATTTGTTGAAGAAGTCGATGCCTGGCTTGAGTTCCGCAAGATGGGAATCATTGTCGGAGCCATCAGTGAAATCGGTTCCGGAAACGACACGCAGGATGTTCTGATAGAAGGATGGCCCGGATCCACCATTTTCATAATTGAAGCCGAACTCGCCCGGATGGGCCTGCCAGAAGGCGGCGAAGTCTTCTGCGGTCTGCGGCAGCTCTTCGGCTTTCACTTTGGCCGGATCATAGGCAATGCCGGTCTGGTTGCCCCAAAAAGCGAAGGCCCGGCCATTGCTGTCTGTGCCGGAAAGCGTTGATACTCTGCCTTCATCCTTGGGCAGCATGTCCAGCGCGTAGAACAGGCTGGCCGGTTTTACGGTTGTGAGCAGATCCCAGTCCCAGGCGAATGCGTCGATATCCCCCTTCTCGCGCTCGCGCTCGGCCATCAGCTTTTCGGTGTTGCCATTCAGCGTGGTCACAGGAATGGTCACCTTGATGCCATAGGCGTCTTCGAAAGCCTTGACCTCGCGGCGGAAGTCATCCTGGAAATACCAGACATACCAAGTCAGCTCTCCCTCCTGCTTGGCCTGAGCAACAATCTGGTCCCATGACATGGAGCCAAGATCAGCTGCCCCCGACAGCTGTGCCGAAGCAAGCAGCATGGTGGCTGACATCAATAGTTTCTTGAGCATGGATCATCTCCTCTGTTGAATTCTGCTCGGTTTTCTTGCCTGCCTGCGGTCATCCCTTGCCGGAAGACAGGGTCGGATTGGCTGATTTGAGAAGTCGTTCCAGAACAAGCATGAGGATCACGTTGGGAACGACGAGAATAAGGGACAGAACGGCTGCGTTTGGTCGGACGAAATCCTGACCCAGAGCCGAGTAGAGCAACGTCGGAATCGTCACCACATCGGGTGAGCCGACGATGAAGGCGATGGCGAATTCCTCGATCGACTGGATGAAGACGATCAGAAGTGTTGCAAAGATGCCAGGACGTAGAGGGGGCAAATAGGCCACCTTGAACCGAGCCCAATGGCTGGCTCCGAGATCGCGCGCCGCATCCACATGGTCCTGCCGAACCTGTTCGAAGCACACCGTCAGGATGCGAATGGCATAGGGCAGGAAAATGATCGAGTGCGCAAAGACTATGGCTCCCATTCGCCAACTGGCCAGCCCGATCTGGAACAGCAGGGCAGAGAAGAAGACGGAGGTGATGAAGGGAGGTACCACCAGCGGCAACAGGCACAACGTCTTGGCTATTTCCCTACCGGGAAACGCGATCCGTCCGAGGGCGAAGGAGGTTGGCAGTGCCAGGAGAAAGGCGACTATCGCCGTTGACGGAGCCAGTGTGTAGGACGTGACAAGAGCAGATTTCAGCGAGGAATTCTGCCACATGTCGATCCAGCGATAAAAGGACATCGCGGGCGGAAGCAAGGATCCTGCAGTCCATGGTTCGGACGGATCGACAAGCGACCATAGGGTCGCCATGGCGAAGGGAATGATCAGCCAGATGATCGAAATGGTAACCACCAGGCTCATCAGAATGCGGTTGATGCGGGACTGGCTCATCTGCTTCTCCCCTTCAGAACAAGACGGGAAACAAGGGCGAGGATGGCAGATCCTGCAAGAGCAATGATCATCATGGATACGCCAACGACTGCTGCAGAATGCCAGTCTCCCCTGCCCTTGTAGCTGACCATCAACTGGGAAAGAGACTGCCTGTTGATCGGACCGGCGATGGTCTGGAAACTGAAGTCGGCCAGCGCGCCGATAAAAATGATCACCAAGGCCGCCTGCATGCCTGACACGGTGAGAGGCGCTATCACCTTGCGGAAGCGAGCCCAAGAGCCAGCTCCAAGATCGCGGGCGGCATCAAGAATGTCATCAGAGATACCCTGCACGGCTCCGGTCAGCAGCAACAATGCAAAAGGCATCTGCTTCCAGGTCTGCAGGATCAGAACCCCGATGGCATTGCTGTCGTTTTGCAGGCGATGCGGCTTGTCCCAAACGCCGAGCCACATCATGAACTGGTTGAACAGGCCGTGATAAGCGATCAGATTGATGAACAGGAAGGCAGCAACCAGCCCGTGAACCAGCATGGGAGCCTTCAGGATGGCGCCGATCGTCATGGATCCTGGGAATGGTTTGCGCAGCCAGATGGCCAGCGGATAGGCCAAAGCAACGGACAGAAAAGCGCTCACCAACCCCACATAGATGGAGTATCTGATAGAGCGGATGAACAGCTTGAGTCCGAGTAGATCCGTCCAGAACGCCATCGTCACTTGGCTTTCGCCATTGAGCGAATAGAGCCCGAAGGACTGGGCAACCGCTATATAGACAACCGTGCCCATAAGCCAGAGGATGAGGCCAAGGCCGGGGAGAAGCAGCAGAATGACCAAAAGCCAACGCCGGAAAGTCATGATCAGTCCTCCAGCAGAATGATTTGGTCTTCAGGGATGCTGAATTGAACCGTATCCCCTTCCCTTACCGCGCTTTCGCTGACCTGAATGCGGTGGGTGTAGCCGTTGCTGTTTATCATCAGGTCGGTGTAGTGACCCTGAAATGCCCTGTTCTCGACGGTTCCGGTCAGCGGCCCCTTGCCGAGCGCGACTTTTTCTGGGCGCCAGCCGATTGAAATCCGGCTTCCGGATGCGAAATGGTCTGCGGAAATTTTCAGCGCTCCGACCGGTGTTTGAAGCCTTGCAAGACCGTCAGTGTCCTGTTCTCCGACGATGGCTTCAACAACATTGGCGTCGCCGATGAAATCTGCCACAAAGCCTGTCTTCGGTCGCGAATAGATGACCTCTGGGCTGTCTACCTGTTCCATTCTGCCGGCATTGAGCACTACGATTCGATCCGACATCGCCAGCGCTTCTGCCTGGTCGTGGGTAACATAAATGGCTGTCAGGCCATATTCCCGCTGGATGCGCCGGATTTCGATGCGCACCTGATCGCGAAGCTTGGCATCGAGGTTGGAAAGGGGTTCGTCGAACAGGATCACGCTTGGCCGCATGACAAGCGCCCGACCGAGGGAAACACGCTGTTGTTGACCGCCCGACAACTGGTTGGGCAGCCTGTCCATCTGCTGCATCAAATCCAGCTTTGTGGCAACATCCCTCACCCGATCATCCCGTTCACGGGCGGAAATTCTCTTCTGCCGAAGGCCGAATTCAAGGTTCCCCCGAACTGTGAGATGGGGGAAAAGAGCATAGGACTGGAAGCACAACGCGGTGTCTCGTTCTTCGGGAGAGACCCTGGTCACATCTTTTCCATCGATATGAATGCTGCCGCTGGTCGGTTCCAGAAAGCCCGAAATCAGTTTCAGAAGCGTTGTCTTGCCGCAACCGGATGGCCCCAGAAGTGTCAGAAATTCTCCGGATTTCACGTCGAGCGACAACTCGGACAAGGCCGTGAACGTGCCAAAGGTCTTTGACAGATTGCGCAGGCTGATGGCGATCATGTTTCCTCCCGAGAAACGATATTTTTATTACTCATGAATGGTAATATTAATATTACTCATGTCAAGTGAAAAAAACTCTTGATCCTAAACAGGGCTGAGGTGACAATATGATGACAGACCCGGATGAAGGTCGCAGATCACAGCGAGCGAATGCGGAAGGCTTCTCGGAGAAAACTTGAAGTCAGAAATCAAGGATGGAAGACGGTCCGATGCAATCTGAAAGAGGTGTTGATGCTCCCTGCCTGCTCACAGCAAGCGAACGGAAGATCATGGCAACCATCAAGCAATCGGGCCCGATTGCAAGATCCGAGATAACACATGAAACCGAATTGGCTCAGCAGACGGTGCACCGGATTGTCGACAGTCTCGAGCAACGTGGGTATTTGCAGTTCGGTGATGCGGTGATCGCTGGCAGGGGCAAACCAAGCCCCACGGTCGCACTGCATCCAGACAATTTTGCCTCGATTGGCCTCTCCATCAGTACAGATCACGTGCGTCTGTGCTTACTGGATCTTTCTGGTAACCCGTTGGCTCAGGAAACCGAATTGCTCGCAGCTTCCCGTCCGGAGCAGGTTGTCAAACTTGTGCGCGACAAGATCGGGTCTTGGCATAAACAGGGGATCGGCAATCGGTCCATCGTTGGTATTGGCATTTCCATGCAGGGGTTCCGTACGGGGCCAGATGACCTTTTTCAGCCGCCTGATCTGCTTTCGGCGTGGCAGGCTTTGCCTCTGGAAAGCTATTTGAGCAAGGAGTTGGAAATTCCCGCCTTTGCAGAAAACAATGCGACAGCGAGCGCGGTGGCCGAATATTTTCTCGGTGCGGGCAAGAATTGCAATACCCTCACCTATCTGTCTTTCAACCACGGTTTCGGGGCGGGTATCTATTCGAATAACCGGCCATTTCTCGGTGGACATGGCAATGCTGGCGAGATTGGTGCGCTGTATCTCAGCAATGAGCTGGACCGGCGCCCGGCCTTGTCGGAGCTTATTCGAACACTCAATGCCAAAGGCCAGAATCTTAGCTGCGTGATGGATCTCACCTCGCGCTTTGATGCCAAGTGGCCTGGGGTGGCAGAGTGGCTGGAGGAAGTGAAGCCCCAATTGCAGTTGGCGCTGCGTGCCTTGCAGGCAACTGTGGATCCGGAGGCGATTTTCTTCGGCGGAGAGGCACCCGACGATCTCAGGCATATGCTTATGGATGCTGCGCAGGGCGCATTCAGAGATCAGCGTTTGCCGCGCCCTGCCCTGATTGTCAGTGCACTGCCCGGTGATCCGGCTCACCTGGGAGCCGGTCTTTTGCCGCTCAGAGAATTGATTTTCTGATCTGAAACTGCGCGCAACGCGCATGGGCAAAGACGCAGAGGCTGATGTGAAGTAACCAACCAAACAAATTGAGTATGACAGCACCAGCATGAGTCTGGGCGCACGTCTTCACACGGCGGAGGGGCAAATTCGGGAAGTTGCGGTAGCCGGGAAATATTCAATACGCAAGGGGCTTAGTGAGAAGTCCCTGAATCTGCAGGCTGAATGCAATAGTCCTCATCGAGAGTGACCAGACCTTTTTTCAAGGCCTTCTGAACCAGTACGCGGACCTCTTTCGGAGCGTAACCCTTGTTTTCAAAAATCTTGATGAGGGTTTCCGGTGCGACGGCGCTACGCTGATCATGCAAGATGTCCATCAGTTTTGCTTCTTCCATCTCAATCTCCAATCATTAAACAGTATAAAAAATATTCATTACGCCTTCATATATAGTCTGATGGCCGTGGTTTTTGAAGGCTACAATCGGGTAATTTTTGACCAAGGCAGTGATGTGGCGAGCCAGAAAAGGGAAATACGACTGGCCGCACTGGTTTGTTCTGGTTCTGTTGTCGGGAAACTTTGTCTTGGCAGGGTTTGTTTTCTCTTGGTGAGACAGTTTATATGAAGTAATCACTTCTGAAGCCAAGTTAATCCCCGCAGCGATTAGCCGCGAGGATTGTTTACGTCATCTTTGCTGATGTCAAAGCCATGGTCGGCCATCAGGTTTTCGATGTAACGATGTGCTTCTTCTTCACGAGCTGCGACAAGGCGTTCAAATGCGCGGTTGAGGATGTTCATTTCAGTTCCTTTCAACTTTTTTGACTGATTTTGTTTCTTGCTTTCTATGCCAATGAATATGGTCCTTAAAGATGCATTCGAAAAGAACCATTGCCTCAATTCCGATATGCATCCAATGCATAGGTATAAATTTAGATGATCATTTGGCGCAATGGTTGGCATCTCCGAATTTCGTGTCTCGGGCCAGATTACGAATGGTTTCAGACTCTTGAGGTTGTTCATCATTGCTGCAACATGATTCGCCTGTGGTCTGTGCAACTCGATGAATGTGCCATAGCCAAGGTTTCAGAGCGGAGCGCTCTGCACTGTTGACGTGTCTTTACAGGTTTGCCATGGCGCATTCCAAAGTTGCAAATTTGTAAATGAATATACGGAAAAAATGACCTACATACAGATTGCTGTGTTGGATTAAATGCAAGAGTATGCTAGATTTTTCAGGAAGAATAAGGCGTATTGCGTCATAACTACCGAATTAACAAATATATGGATCTCAAGGTGAAGCTAGTAGTCGTTGCGGATGATTTGACCGGTGCTCTGGATAGTTCTGTTGCGTTTGCCGAAAGAGGGTTGAAGGTGCTTTGCGCCCTGTCATTTTCGGAGCTGAAGGAAGCAATGGATGGGGGTGCGGATGTCGTGGCCGTCTCTACCGGCTCGCGGGAGATTGAGCGGGAAGAAGCTGTTGCGCGGGTCACGTCGGCTCTCGGTGTGATCAAGGCTCACGCGCACGGCGAAAAAATACGGATATTCAAGAAGGTTGACAGTCGCCTCAAGGGCCATGTCGCAGACGAAGTTCAGGCTTTGGGTTTTTCTGCGGAACAGACACTTGTTTGCCCGGCTATTCCGCGCCTGGGTCGTTTCGTTAAAAAGGGTTTTCTTGCTGGCGAAGGCGTTGACGTCCCAATCGATGTTGCTGCTGTTGTCGGCCTCCCGGCAAGCTGCTGCATCGATGCAAGCAGTCAGTCCGATATCGAACTGGCAATCAGGGACTTCCCCGAGGATGGTCTGTTTGTCGGGGCCGCTGGTCTTGCCGAAGCGCTGGCACTCAAGGTCGCTCCGGAACCGCGCAAGGACGTCATGCCGTCGCCCGAAGCGCCTGCCCTGTTTGCCATCGGCTCGCGAGATCCGGTGACACTGGTTCAGCTTGATGCATTCGAAACTGAGGCGGCGCCGAACGGGGTTGTTCCGACACCGGAGCCGTGGGACGAGGATGTCAAGGTGATTCAGATGACCCCGGGAACTGCGGTTGTATCCGGTCAGGAGGCCGGTGCCTGTTTTGCCGATGGAATTGCTGACTGGATTGCTGTAACCAAGCCGCGTACCTTCTTGGGCTGCGGTGGAGAGAGCGCGGCAGCGATCTGTGCCCGGCTCCAGATTGGCATCCTGCAAGTGATCGGTGAGGTTCTGCCCGGATTGCCATTGTCCAAATCGACGGGAAATGGCGATGACATGTTCATTATCACGAAATCCGGTGGTTTTGGATCCAAGGATACTCTTGTAAAATTGGCTGCAAAGCTAGTAAAGAAGTCGTATGAATAACTGCCAGAGGTTGTAAGTCGTGCCCCAGAATAGCGAAGCCGGTGAAACTCGAAGCCGCCCACGGAGGCTTTTGGCCGACAAGGTTTATCACACCCTGTTCAGCCGCATTTCCAATGGCGACTATCCTGTCAACCAACGCATGCCGTCAGAGCATCAGTTGGCTGAAGAATTGGGCGTGTCTCGCCCTGTCCTGCGCAATGCTCTTGAAAAGCTGCGCAAGGAAGGAATGATCTATGCCCGTCAAGGCGCGGGCAATTTCGTTCGCGCGCCTTCTGTTTCGCCCGTCGGCTTCGCCCGTGTCGAGACATTGTCAGACATCCAGCGCTGTTACGAGTTCCGGCTCAATCTGGAAACCGCATCGGCTGTTCTGGCTGCCAAGCGGCACAACAGCGTCATTCTCAACGAGATGGAAGAGGCGCTGGAAATGATGCGCACGGCGACCGGCAGTCTGGTGCACCGGGAAGACGCCGATTTCGCCTTTCATATCGCGATTGCCAAGGCTTCCAACAATCATTATTTCGAAACTGCGATGCGGGCGCTGAGAGAGCACATCTATGTGGGCATGCAGATGCATGGTCAGTCACTGCTGAGTGAAGGTGGCGATGCTTTAACACACGTTTTTGAGGAACATGACGAGATTTTTCGGGCAATCAAGAACCATGACAGTGCTCTGGCCTCTTCCCTGATGCGTGCGCATCTGGAGCATTCGCGGGATCGTCTGTTTGGTGGCGGCCTGATCGATCTCTCGATGCCGGAATAGTTTCTCAATCGATCTTTTGCCAAGGGGCAAGGCGCGCAGTCCTTTTAGAGTGCGCGCCTTTTTTGTGATTCAACGGGAACAGCATTTGTATGTTTTTCGGTCAGGGCGGATGGTGGTCGGCTGTTGCTGTTGCAGAAAAAAAGGGAGCCTTTTGGCTCCCTTGAAGGTGGATTCTGACTGTTTCAGGAGAGATAGTCGGACTATCTTTTATCGCGGGTCGCAGCAAGTTTGGCTGCGTAGTCAAGCGTGCTGAGCATGTTGACGTGATTTGCCTGTCCTGTGCCGGCGATATCGAAGGCGGTGCCGTGGTCGACCGAGCAGCGGTCGATCGGCAGGCCGAGAGATACGTTGACGGCAGAATCGAAGGCGATCATCTTGATCGGGATGTGGCCCTGATCATGATACTGGGCGATCACCAGATCAAAAGCACCCTTGTGGGCACGGTAGTAGGCGGTATCGGCAGGAACCGGGCCGACAGCATTGATGCCTTCTTTCTGTGCCATTTCGATGCCAGGCAAGGTGTGGACATCGTCTTCATCGCCAAACAGGCCACCTTCGCCGCAATGGGGGTTGATACCGGCAACGGCGATGCGCGGATTGTCATAGCCCATCCGCTTGAAGTGCCTGTAACCCATGCGAATGGTGTCAAGGACACGCTGTGGCGTGGAGCGCTCGATGGCCGTCTTCAGGGACACGTGTGTGGAGATATGCAATACGTTGAGGGTCTCGGACGCGAGCAGCATGAACGAGCTCTTGGAGCCGGTCAGGTGCGCCAGCATGCCGGTGTGACCGTCATAGTGATGGCCGGCGGCATTGAGGGCTGCCTTGTTGATTGGCGCCGTCACGATGCAGGCGGCTTCATCCGCCGACACCATGTCGACAGCCTTCTTGATATACTGGAAGGATGCTTCGCCACAGGCCGGTGACAGAACGCCGAATTCGCCCGGCAGGCCTTCAATCGGCACATAGATGACGGCCAGAGAGCCTTCTGCTCCCTTTTCCCCATAGGCATGCAGGGGCAGATCCACCTTGCAGACAGCCTTTGCCCGCTCAAGCGTATCCATGTCGCCGATCACGGCATATTGTGCCCTCTCTTCAGCAGAAAGCGCTGCCATGGCTTTTACAATGACTTCCGGGCCGACGCCAGAAGGATCGCCCATGGTGATGACTACCAGGCTGTTGGACATGTCTCTCTCCTTGGAATAGAAATGGAGGGCTTGTCAGCCCTCACCTGTTGTCGTTCATCTATTTCAGCTTATCGGCGTTGAGGCACCGTTTGGGCATGCCGCCCTGCAGAATGGTCGCAATGTCTTCCACGACCATCAGGCCAACATTCTCAACCGCTTCCTTGGTGTCTGCTCCGGAATGCGGGGTAAAGATCGCATTGGGGTGGCTGAACACTGGATGAGAGGTTTCCGGTGGCTCGGTTACATATGCATCGATGGCAACTCCACCCAGCTGCCCGCTTTCAAGCGCCTTAGAGATGGCGTCCAGATCGACCACTTCACCGCGGGCCAGGTTGATCAGCTTGGCGCCCGGCTTCATCTTGGCGATGGTGTCGGTGTTGATCAGGGCCGCATTGTCCTTGCCGCCGAAGATGTGCAGGGAGACATAGTCCGCCTTGCCCAGCAGGTCTTCCAGAGACAGGATCTCGATGCTGTTTTCCGAAGCAAAGGCCATATCCGCATAGGGGTCGGTTGCAACAACCTTCATGCCGACGCCGATAGCCAGTTTGGCAAGGCGCTTGCCGATGTTGCCAAGGCCGACGATGCCTAGGGTCTTGCCGCCAAGCTGGGTGCCGACGCGGCGTTCCCATTTGCCGCCCGTCACACAGACATGACCCTGCGGGATGAAGCGGGCCATGGCATACATGAAGCCCATGGCCAGTTCGGCAACGGCGTCCGCGTTGGCGGCCGGAGTGTTGCAAACCGGAATGTTTTGGGCCGTGCAGGCGGGAATGTCGATATTGTCCACCCCTACCCCATGCTTGATGACAGCTTTGAGATTGGTTGCTCCGACCAGTGTTTCAGCGGTAACGGGAACCAAGCCGACGACAAGAATGTCTGCGTCTGCGATCTCGGCGGAAACGCCACCATCCGGCTTGGAGGTGTCATCACAACGCACGAGATCCCATCCGTGCGCTGCGATTTCATTGGGCACCCGGCCGTGTTTGCCAAAGCCGGGTGACGTGGTGATTACCTTTACCATTACTTGATCAGCTCATATTTCTTGAGAAGGGCTTCAACCAGTTTGTCCTGTTCAGGATCTGGCAGAAGTGCTGGCTGACGGGACGCTCCAACGGAATGGTCCATGACCCAGAGGGCGCGCTTGACCATGGCAGGAGGGAAGCCGAGACCATAGAGGTCCTTGCGGAAGTTGCCATAGATTTCCTGAGCGGCAGCAGCACCGGCTTCGTCACCGGCATTGAAGCAGGAAACGATCGTTGCCAGAACGTCCGGCATGACGTTGCCAAGACCGGAGATGCAGCCGGCTGCACCATTCTTCAGTGCCCAGTGAACCAGATGGTCCGGACCGGAATAGACGTCGAAGCCTTCGACTTCGTTGCCGATCTGCATGTAGGCTTCCAGCGTTTCCTGAGCGCCGCCGGAGTCCTTGATGCCAGCGATGTTCGGATGAGCGGACAGCTTGCGGGCGGTTTCCGGCTCGATGTGGTTCTGGGTGCGGGCGGGAATGTCATAAAGATAGATCGGCGTATTCACAGCGTCCGCAATCGTCAGATAATGGCGTTCCAGACCGTCCTGGGTGCAGGCAATGAAGAACGGAGTGATAACGGCGATACCATCAACACCGATGCGGTCAAATTCCTTGGCCAGCAGTTTGGTCTCATAGGTAGCCGGCATGCCGGCATTGACGATGACCTTGCAACGACCGTTGACTTCAGAAACAACTTCTTCCGTCAGACGGACTTTCTCGTCAAAGGTCAGAGCGGAAAAGTCGCCGTTCGTCCCTGCTGCAAGAATGTTGTTGCCCGCTGCAATCTGACGAC
The DNA here is from genome assembly GCF_963666525.1 of uncultured Cohaesibacter sp. Classification (NCBI taxonomy): domain Bacteria; kingdom Pseudomonadati; phylum Pseudomonadota; class Alphaproteobacteria; order Hyphomicrobiales; family Cohaesibacteraceae; genus Cohaesibacter; species uncultured Cohaesibacter sp. The sequence continues at coordinate 5,101,327 of NZ_OY762905.1, read as the reverse complement.
GTACCTGGGCCCGGGTTGCTTCGTAGTTCAGTGTCTCGTCTTCGTTGAAACAGGTGACGAGTGCAACATATGCCTCTTTGGTCATGGTTTACTCCGTTGGGTTTGCGGCTCGCTTGGATTTCATGCGTGCCTGCGAAATGAATGGCCAGGCGAGAGAAAGAATTGTCAGGCCAATGAATAGAAGGGTGATTGGTCCGGAAACGAACTCGATAACATTGTCGCCAGTCTGAAGAAGACCGCGGCGCAAGTTGGATTCCATCATTGGGCCAAGGATGAGAGCGATACACAGAGCTGCCTGTGAGAAGCCGTATTTCTGCATGCCCCAGCCCAGCACACCAAATCCTACCATGGTCAACAGGTCGACCTGGTTGAGGTTGATGGAGAAGGAGCCGATGAAGCAGAAAATCACGATCGAAATGGTCAGCATTCTGCGAGGAACCTTCAGGATCTTCGAGAAGAGCGGAATGAGAGCCATGCCGAAGATGAACATGAAGATGGTCGCGATGAACGTGCCGCCGAAGATACCGACAACCACGTCAGGGTTGGTCTGGAACAACATCGGTCCGGGAGCAAGACCCTGGATCATCAGGCCACCCATGAGGACGGCGGTCACAACGTCACCGGGGACACCGAGGGCCAGCAGCGGGATGAGCGCCGCAGCACAAACCGCGTTGTTGGCGCTTTCGGTTGCTGCAACGCCAGGAATGTAGCCGGTGCCAAACTTTTCCGGTGTCTTGGAGGTGCGGCGGGCTTCGTTGTAGGAAATCCAGGAGGCCGTGCCGGAGCCGGTACCGGGGACGATGCCGATGAAGGTGCCGATGATGGAGCCGCGGATCAGCGCCGACGTGCTTTCCTTCATTTCCTGCATGGTTGGCCAACGACCGGAAACGTGGGTGATGATGTTGTCATCCTTCACGGTCAGGCGTTCGAGCTGGGTGAAGACCTCGGAAAGCGCGAACAGGCCGATCAGGGCTGGCGTAAAGGCAAAGCCGGAAGCGAAGCCGTTGATGCCGAAGGTGTAACGCATGACGCCGGAGATCGGATCTGCGCCGACGCAGGAAATCAGGATACCCAGAAGACCGGAAATGGCACCTTTCAGGATGTCACCGGACAGCGATGCGATGATCGTCAGACCAAACAGGGCAAGCGCGAAATATTCTGGTGCACCGAACTCCAGGGCGACACTGGCCAACTGGGGAGCGAGCGTTGCAAGCACCACTGCAGCAATGAGGCCACCAATCGTCGAAGCGATCGTTGCCATGCCGAGTGCCTTGCCCGCCTGCCCTTTCTGGGCCATCGGATAGCCGTCCAGAACGGTTGCAGCAGACGCCGGAGTGCCAGGCGTTCTGAGCAGAATGGAAGAGACACAGCCACCGTAAATGCCGCCGATATAGATGCCGATCAGCATGTTCAGGCCCATGACCGGGGTCATGCTGAAGGTGAGCGGGATGAGCAGAGCGACGCCCATTGTTGCGGTCAAGCCAGGGAGGGCGCCGATTACCAGCCCACCCAACGTGCCCATGGCGATAGTCCAGAGTACGTCGACGTGAAAAAGAGGTGCGAGATAGGAGAGCGTGTCCATGGTCAACTTTCAGACAAATCTGCTGAAGTCTTCGTCTTCAGACGTGACAGTTTTTTCTTTGAGGACCGGAGCGCGCGGGCGCGCGCTCCAGCAATAGTCTGCGGGGAAGCTTTTGGCTTACTTGTTCATGCCCAGCATGCCGAGGTCTTCAAGAACCTTCTTGGAGACTTCGCTATCCTTTTTGACGCGTGCTTCGAAGGTTGCAGCATCTTCATAGGTCACGAATTCGCCCATGTCGGTCATTTTCTTGATGAAGGCCGGGTCAGTCGCGACTTTCTGGACGGCAGCGCGCAGGTATTCGAGGGTTTCACCCTGTACTGTCTTCGGAGCCACGATGCCCTTCCAGGAAGACCAGGTGAAGTCCACGCCCTTTTCCACGGCGGTCGGGGTATCTGGGAACAGATCGATGCGCTTGTCTTCCATCACGAAGATCGGAACCATCTGGCCAGAGTCGGCTGCTGCCTTAGCTTCTGCCGGAGAGGCAACCATTGCATGGATGTGGCCGCCGATGCAGGCCGTGCGAGCCTTGGAAGAACCTTCGAACGGAATGGATTCGATCTTGATGCCTGCGGCTTCTGCAAATGCTTCGGCAGAAATCTGGTTGGCACCACCAGCGCCGGAGTTGCCGACCTGAGGCTTGTTGGCTTTGGCATATTCAATGAAGGAGTCATAGTCATTGAACGGTGCGTCTTTACAAGCAACAAGCAGCTGCAGGGAGCGTGCGAACAGACCAACATAGTTGAAGTCTTCTACGCCGTAGTCGGTGCCGCCGATGTGCGGTTTGATGGCGATCGGGCCCTGGGCTGCTGCGCCAATCGTATAGCCGTCCGGACGACCATGTGCCACAGCGGAAGTGCCGATACCGCCGCCGCCACCTGGCTGGTTGCGGATGACCATCTGCTTGCCTTCGAAGTTCTTTTCGAAGGTGTCAGCAAAGACGCGCAGGGAAAGGTCAGTAGAACCGCCTGCAGAGTAAGGCACGACGACCTGAATTGGACGTGCAGGGAAGTCTGCGGCGGAGACTGTGCCAGCGGCCATGACGGCTGCGACTGCGACAGAAAGGGATAGCAGGGATTTTTTCATTCGTTATCCTCCCGAGAATGAACGGCGTGACTATGCTTATGGGAGCCAGACCGACAGAAGTTCTGTAAAGCCGAAATAGACGGCGCAAGTCATGATCGCCGGGAACAGGACAAAGACGAGCCAGCGTCTTTCCCCAAGCAACCAGAGACCGACGAAAAAGGTCACGAGCGTGGCTGGTATGTAGCCTATTGGATAGAATGCCAGTGCATAGGCGATCAGCAGAAGCACAAAAGCCAACATGATGACCAATGTGCGAACATCGGGCATGGAAATCGTCTTTTCTTCCTTGCCCTGTTCAGCTGCCTTAGCCCTGAAAATCATCATCAGAGCGAGGATTGCAGTACCGCCAATCATGATCCACGGGACCATTGACGGGCCAGCGACCGAATTGATCATGCCCTGTTTGATGCTGAGGGTAAGCCAGGCTGAGATGGCGCAAAAGATCAGCAAACCACCGCCGATCCACATATCGCTTTTACGTTCCGATACAGTCGTCATGTATTCCTCCAAATGGGGGTGGATCAGAAAGGACCCCCAAAGGTCTTCTCGGACCTTGGGTTACAAGATGCTTCCAATCTGACAATTTGTCAACTCAATTGTGCCAATTGGTGATTAGTCTAAGAAGCCTGAAATGTTTCGACTGTTTCTGATTTGGCAATTTTCTCCAATTATATCGATTTAAATCATTGAATTTGCTCAATATAATGAATTATTCTGAGGGTCTCTCAAATTTGTGGATACACGATTGTGCGGTGCCTAAATCTATTTTACATGTCAATACAAGATTGACAAATATTTGAATTGAGCGCAATTTAAGGTCGATCTTTAGAAAAAATGCTGCGCGCCTTGGCAAAAAATTGTCAAGTGCTGCGTGTTGTCAAAAACATGTGTCTTGAAATGCCACGCCGGGAGGAATGATCAATGCTATCCCTTACGTCTCCATTGGAAATGCAGTTTCCGTCTGTTATCAGGTTCGGTGAAGGGACCATCCGGTCGCTGGCTGACTGGGTTGAAAAGAAAGGGTACAAGGCTCCTTTTGTTGTTGCCGATGCTGTCAACGTCGCCCGTCTGGACATGCTGGGGCTGAAAAATGTCAATTGTTTTGGCGATGTTGTGCCTGAACCCGATATTGCCAACCTGCAGAAAGCCGTAGAAGCTGCTGCCGGGTGTGATGTGGTGATCGGTTTTGGTGGCGGCTCTGCCATGGACCTTGCCAAACTTGTTGCAGTGCTCGTCTGGCAGGATGTGAAATTCACGGATATCTCCGGCCCACATCGTGCCCTGCCGCGCAAGGTTGGTCTTGTTCAGATCCCGACAACCGCCGGAACAGGTTCGGAAGTCGGTACCCGTGCTCTGGTGACCAACCCCGAAACCAACAGCAAGGTGGCGACGGAAAGTGTTCATATGCTGGCCGATCTTGCGATTGTTGATCCTAGCATGACGATGACGGTTCCTGCCAAGGTCACCGCAGCAACTGGCGTTGATGCCATGGCGCACTGCGTTGAGGCTTTCACGTCCAAGCGCTCTCATCCGATCATCGACAGCTATGCCCTGCAAGGCATCGAGTTGGTTGGCAAATATCTCAAACGTGCCGTCGAAGACGGATCAGACGCCGAAGCGCGGACGGGTCTGGCGCTGGCTGCCTTTTATGGCGGTGTCTGCCTTGGTCCGGTCAACACGACGTCCGGCCATGCCATCTCCTACCCGCTGGGCACTCGCTACCATCTGGCTCATGGCATCGCTAACGCGTTGATTTTCCCGCATACGCTGGCAGCCAACACGCCAGCAGCGCCAGAGAAAACTGCCAAGATCTGCGCTGCTTTGGGCTTCTCCGGTTCGACGGTTGAAGAGGTTCTGGCAGGGGCAAAAGCCTTCTGCGAATCGCTCGGACTTGACATGAGACTGCGTGCTCACGGTGTTCCGGAAGAAGATCTGGCTTCCATGGCTCAGGAAGCACACGATATCCGTCGTCTGCTTGACTGGAACCCGGTCGATCTTTCTGTGGCTGATATCGAAGCCATCTATCGTCAGGCGTTCTGATCGTCGGGCACATCTCCTCCAGCGACCATCCTCCCTTGTGAGCTGGTGACGCGCTCTCTTTCGTCCCCCCAAAGCGAAGAGAGCGCGTTTTTTTTGACGGATATTCCGTCCACTGAGCCAAACGCGGACTCCCTGCCCCTTCAGCTTTCGTCTTCTGCCTATGGCCCGATGTCGCAGGGATTGGCCTTGTTCCTCAGGTCGCAACGTGCCAGAGTGTGCATCCTGCTGTTCAGCAGATTTATCCAATTCATTTCTAGAGGCTCGATCGTGACTGAAGATCTGTTTCGCCATGATTCCTACCTCACTTGCTGCGATGCAACGGTCGCAGGGGTAAGGGACGACGGCACCATCATTCTTGACCGCACTGTATTTTATCCTACTGGCGGCGGACAACCTGGCGACTCGGGTGTTTTGACATTGGCTGGCGGGGAAACCATCCAGATTCAGACGACTGTGAAGGACAAGGACGGCGGTGACATTCTGCATGTTCCGGCAGCCGATCAGGCCATTGGCGTGAAGGTTGGTGATGCTGTGACCTGTCAAATCGACTGGGAGACGCGTTACAAACATATGCGCTTCCACACGGCGCTGCATCTGCTGTCCGTAGCTGTCCCCTTCCCGGTTACTGGAGGTCAGGTCAGTGACAAGGATGCCCGTCTGGACTTCATGTTGCCGGATCCCGATTTCACCAAGGAATCACTCACCGAGAAACTCATGGACCTGATTGAAAAGGACTATGATGTTTCCACCCGGTGGATTACCGACGAGGAGCTCGATTCCCAGCCGGATCTGGTCAAAACCATGTCCGTCCAGCCGCCCAGAGGGTCCGGCAAGGTGCGGCTTGTGGCGATCGGGGACGTGGATTTGCAGCCGTGTGGCGGCAGCCACGTAGGCAAAACCTCCGAAATCGGCGCCGTCGTCGTAGCCAAGATCGAGAACAAGGGAAAACAGAACCGCCGGATTCGAATCAAGTTCGCCGACTAGTCTCGATCTTTTTCGCTCGCTGCGGGCAAGGGACGCGAGAATACGGTCGGCCTTGCTTCTCTTTACCGCGGCATTGCCAGTTTAAAACCTGGTGACCGATGTCCTATTGCAGGCAAATTGCAATATACTAAGATGGTGCGGTCTGCAGACGGCAGATTGTCACCGGTGCTTCCGGTCTGTGAAGCCAATGGTTTTAAACAGGTAGCTAAAATTCCAAATTTTTATAGCTATGTATGTTTGAAACTATTGAAATAGGGCCGATGAGCGCGTAATACATTAGTCGACCATCATGGTTCACAGTTTCCAAAATGAGGTTCGCAATGGCTTCCGATTACAAACAAATGATGAAAGACGTTTCTTCCCAGGTTGCAGTTCTGAAAAAGGACCAGCCGGACACCATCTCTGGCTTTTATGCCATGGCTGGCGGCGCAACCAAGAATGGCGCTCTTGACGAGAAAACCAAAGAGCTGATCACGCTGGCAATTGCCGTTGCCCTGCGCTGTGAACCCTGCATGGCTTTCCATACCGCTGCTCTGGTTCGTCTTGGCGTGACCAAGGAAGAACTGGAAGAGACCCTCGGTTGCGCCATCTACATGGGCGGCGGCCCGGCTCTGATGTATGCTGCACATGCCATGGAAGCATTTGCTCAGATTTCCAAAAAGGACTAATCCGTCTAGGCGGATCAGTCTTGAAGACAAAAGAGAGGCCAGCTCGTTGCTGGCCTTTTTTTATCGCATTTGACACGGTGCGAATGACAGCCGGCAACCCTCTCCTCCCCGTCGGGTACGCTTTATTGGGACAAAGTAGGTGAACCGCCTTGCATGACATGCTTCCCGCTTCTAGCCTCGAAGCAACAGTTTCTGACGTGGAGAATATAATGGCTGAACGCACAAAATGGCTGGTGGATACGGATTGGCTGGAACAACATCTCGATAGCCCTGACGTGGTTGTGCTGGACGGGTCATGGTACTTGCCGCAGCTTGAACGTGACCCCAAGATGGAATTTGCGCGGGCCCACATTCCCGGAGCCATGTTCTTCGATATCGACGAAATTGCGGACCTGTCGACCGACTTGCCGCACATGTTGCCAAGTGCTGCGATGTTCAGCGATGCGGTCTCCAAAATGGGGATCAGTAATGGGCAGACCATCGTGGTCTACGATGGACTCGGGTTGAGTTCCGCACCGCGGCTGTGGTGGACCTTCCGTGTCATGGGCGTCAAGGATGTCTTTATACTCGACGGCGGGCTACCCAAATGGAGAGCGGAAAAGAAGCCGGTGACCGATGTGCTCGCCAAGCGGGCACAAGGCAATTTCCATGCGCAGCTCGACCACAGTGCCGTCAAGAGCTTTGAGGACATGCTGAGGGCGATCCGTGACGATAGCGTCGAGATTGTCGATGCGCGTTCAGAAGAACGCTGGCGCGGAACTGCGCCCGAACCACGGCCCCATTTGTCTTCCGGGCGCATGCCTGGTTCCCGCAACGTGCCTTTTGGAGGGCTGATTGACGAAACCGGGCGTCTGAAGGATGTCGATGCACTCAGGGCTCGCTTTGTCGACGCCGGGGTCGATCTGTCCAAGCCGATCATCACGTCCTGCGGTTCCGGGGCGACTGCCGCCATTCTCTATCTGGCGCTCGATACCATCGGACAGACGAAACTGGCGCTCTATGACGGCTCCTGGACTGAGTGGGCTTCGCGGCAAGACAGCGTGATTGAACGGGACTAGACCGCTCTTTGTCGCGTCCTTGGAAGTGGGGGTATTACCCCCGCTTTCTGCCAACTTACCAATTCTGTTGCAAAGTTGTCACTATTAGGCGTTGCCATAATATTGGCTTAATTCCACCACGATAGGAACATCACTCGCTGATAAACGTTGTTCAGTCGCATAAGTCAAAAGACATGACAACAAACTAGCGGTGATGAAAATGAAAAGAGTTATTGTATCGAGTGCAATTGTTTTGATGGCTGCAACTGGCGTCAGCATGGCTGCCGACCTGCCTCAGTCCGAACCGGCCTATGCCGATCCGGCTCCGGCTGAAGTCATGGGCACACCATGGGCTGGTGCCTATGCCGGTGCTGCTGCTGGCTGGACCTGGAGTGGCACTGATACGAACGGTGGCGCCAATTCCGTAGACGGTGACGGCGTTTCCATCGGTGCGTTTGGCGGTTACAATTTCACCTATGACCATTTCGTGTTTGGTCCTGAATTGTCCGTCAACTACAACGATATTGACAACAAGAACGCTACCACCCGCTTTGAAAGCAGATGGGATACCGAAGCGCGCGTTCGTGCGGGCTACGACATGGGCTTCTTTATGCCTTATGCCGCTGTTGGCGTCGGTTTCCAGGATGGCAAGCTGACCGATCGTGCAACCAATGTGTCTGACGACAACGTTCACACCTTTGTGGGCGCTACGGGTGGCGTGGAAGCCATGGTTGCTGACAATGTGTCCTTGCGTGCAGAGGCTGGCTATCGCTGGTCCAACCACAAGAATTACAATTTCGGCGGTACCAGCTCCAAGACGGATGTTGACGGCGCTGTTGCCAAGGTCGGCCTGTCCTACCACTTCTAGGACAGATCGTCAGGCAAGAGAGGTTCAACGCCTCATCTGACCCTCAATGCAAAAGAGCCCGGACAAACTGTCCGGGCTCTTTCTTTATTGACTGCGATCACGTTTCCTAGTGAAGGATCTGGCTGAGGAACAGCTTGGTCCGTTCGTGCTGAGGATTGGTGAAGAATTCTTCCGGCTCGTTCTGTTCTACGATCTGGCCGGCATCCATGAAAATCACGCGGTTGGCAACCTGACGGGCAAAGCCCATTTCGTGGGTCACGCAGAGCATGGTCATGCCTTCTTCGGCGAGCGAAACCATAACGTCGAGCACTTCCTTGATCATTTCCGGATCGAGGGCCGAGGTCGGCTCATCGAACAGCATGATGCGCGGGTTCATGCAGAGCGAACGGGCGATGGCCACACGCTGCTGCTGACCGCCGGAAAGCTGGCCGGGATATTTCAGGGCCTGTTCCGGAATCTTTACGCGCTCCAGATAGTGCATGGCAATCTCTTCGGCTTCCTTCTTGGGCATGTTGCGAACCCAGACCGGTGCCAGCGTCAGGTTTTCGAGAATCGTCAGATGCGGGAAAAGGTTGAAGTGCTGGAACACCATGCCAACTTCCCTGCGGATCTCGTCGATCTTTTTCAGATCGTTGGTCAGCTCGATGCCATCAACGATGATCTTGCCTTCCTGATGTTCTTCAAGCCGGTTGATGCAGCGGATCATGGTCGATTTGCCCGAGCCGGATGGCCCTGCGATAACGATGCGTTCTCCGCGCATGACCTTCAGGTTGATGTCCCTGAGAACGTGGAAATCACCGTACCACTTGTTCATCTTTTCGATTTCGATTGCGACATCGGTCTCGGAGACGTGCATTTTCTTGACTTCGCTCGGTTTTGCGTCGACTGCGTTGTCACTCATTGTATTACTCCTGACTGCTTATCGTTTATGACCGGTGTGCAGCCGGTTTTCCATGAAAATTGAATAGCGGGACATACCGAAGCAGAAGATCCAGAAGACCATGGCTGCGAAGAGGTAACCCGTATGCGATGTCACTGGTGTCGACCAGGTCGGATCCGTAAAGGAGGACTGAACCTGTCCCAACAGATCAAACAGACCAATGATCAGAACCAGCGTGGTGTCCTTGAATAGCCCGATAAAGGTGTTCACAATGCCCGGAATGACCAGCTTCAAGGCTTGCGGCATGATGATCAGTGCCGTGGATTGCCAGAAGGTCAGTCCCAGTGCGTCGGCCCCTTCATACTGTCCTTTGGGGATGGCTTGCAAGCCACCTCGGACAACTTCCGCCATATAGGCAGCGGAGAAAAGGGCAACACCAATCAGGGCGCGCAGCAGCTTGTCGAAATTGACGCCTTCCGGCAGGAACAGCGGCAGCACGACCGAGGACATGAACAGCACGGTGATCAGCGGAACGCCTCGCCAGAACTCGATGAAGATGATCGAGACAAGACGAACGACCGGCATCTTGGAACGGCGGCCAAGGGCCAGGATGATGCCGAGCGGCAGCGAAGCCACAATACCCGTGATCGCGATGACGAGAGTTACAAGGAACCCGCCCCAGTTTGCTGTTTCGACAGGCTGGAGGCCGAAGTCGATGGACATGATCGCATAGATGATTGCAATGCCGATACCGATTGCTCCGACAGTTGTCAGAACCGGCTTCATCTTGCCTTGTGTCGCGTATGTGATGAGGGCAGCGAGCCCCATGACGACGACGAAGATAATGACAAAGGCGATAATGTGATCCTCGAAAGCCAGGTTGCCACCGGTCAGCAGAATGAATGTCATGACCGGAAAGACAAGTAGCATGAAGAGGACGTTTTCCCGTTTGAACGGAAGCGATGGAATGAGCGCCGGAATGAGGCCCAATGCACCAACGATAAAGACAGTGTTGACGCGCCAGATCTCGTCGACAGGATAGCGGCCATAGACGAACTGCGGGAAATAGGCTTTTACATAAGCCCAGCAGGCGCCGTGTGCGGCCGCATCGGTTACAACACAGGCTTCACGATCTTTCCCTTCCCAAACCGCATGAATGAACGCAAACGGAATGACGGCATTCAGGATCAGGTAGATGATATAGATGCCCAGGAGTGTCAACAGCGCGTTTGGAACGGATGACAGCAGGTTCTGATGCATCCAGTAGAGTGGGCCTTGCGAAGATACCGGAGCCGGTCTCTGATCGACCATTTCCTTGCGGACGAAGGATAAAGAGTGTTCTGACATGGGTTTCTCCTTATCTTTCAACCAACGCAATGGACCGGTTATACCAGTTCATCAGAATGGACGTAATGAGCGAGATGCTCAGGTAGACGATCATCCAGACTGCGATGACCTCGATGGCCTGCCCTGTCTGGTTGAGCACCGTACCACCCACCGACACGATATCCGGATAGGCGATGGCAACCGCCAGTGACGAGTTTTTCGTCAGGTTGAGATACTGGCTGGTGAGTGGCGGAATGATCACGCGCATCGCCTGCGGAATGATGACCAGGCGAAGGGTCGGACCATTGCGAAGACCAAGGGCGTGCGCAGCTTCGGTCTGACCATGGTTGACTGCCAGAATGCCTGCGCGCACGATTTCGGCGATGAAGGCACCGGTATAGATGGTCAGGGCAAGGGTCAGGCCAACGAACTCGGGGATGACCTTCATGCCACCCTTGTAGTTGAAGCCTTTCAGCTCGGCAAAGTCATAGCTGACCGGTCTGCCGGATAGGAAATAGGCCACAACAGGCAGCAGGATGATCAGGCCGAGGCCAGTCCAGAAAGCCGGGAAACGCTGTCCCGTCGCCATCTGGCGTTTCTTTGCCCAGATGCTTACGGCAATGGCGCCAACGATGCCCACGGCAAGAGCGACGAACATCGCTTCGGAACCAGCCTCGAAAATGGGGCGAGGCATGAAGAGGCCGCGGTTGTTGAGATGAAAGACACCGAACAGATTGCTAGAGTTCTTGGGATTGGGCAGGTTGCGCAAAACCGCGAAATACCAGAAGAACAACTGCAGCAACAACGGAATGTTGCGTACGATCTCGATATACATGGTTGCGAGTTTGGAGACGACCCAGTTGTTGGACAACCGGGCAACGCCCATGACGAAGCCGACGATGGTGGCAAGGATGATGCCGATGACGGCAACCAGCAATGTGTTCAGAAGACCTGCCAGCAATGCCTGACCGTAGGTGGAGGTGGCCGTCAGACTGATAAGAGTCTGGTTGGGCAGAAAGCCGGCGGTGTTTTCGACAAATCCGAAACCTGAAGCAATATTTTGCTTTTCAAGGTTGTGAGCAGCGTTTTGCACGATGCTCCAGAAGAAGTAAACGAGCCCGGCGACCAATACGAGCTGATAGATGATACCCCTGACCTTGGGGTCATTGAATACAGAACCCTTGGCCGAGGCTTGCCCGGTGGAGTGGTGAGGTTTAGCAGCCATATTATCCTCGTGTGACACTGACCTTGTGTTCAGTCAGTCTATCGAGTGCGACATCCAAACGGTGACAGTTTAGATTTTGTTATTCTTTAGATGACGCTTACAAAAAACCCCGGCGGACGGATTTGTCCTGCCGGGGATCTTTATTGCCTATTAGCGGATAGGTGGTGCGTACTGGAAGCCACCGTTGGACCACAGGGCGTTTACGCCGCGGGAGATTTTCAGCGGAGTGTCCGGACCTACGTTGTTGTCGAAGATTTCAGCGTAGTTGCCAACCTGTTTGACGATCTGGTAAGCCCAGTCATTCGGGATACCGAGAGCTTCGCCGAAGGCACCTTCAAGGCCGAGCAGACGGCGGATTTCAGGGTTGGTGGACTCTTTCATTTCGTCAACATTCGCGGAGGTAACACCGAATTCTTCAGCGTTGATCATGGCGAACAGAGACCATTTCACAATGTTGAACCACTGGTCATCGCCCTGACGGACAACCGGGCCAAGAGGCTCTTTGGAAATGATTTCCGGAAGAACGACATGTTCATCAGGGTTGGTGAGTTTCAGGCGCTGTGCATAGAGGCCGGAAGCGTCGGTGGTGTAAACGTCGCAACGGCCGCTATCGTATGCCTGAACAACTTCGTCAGACTTTTCGAACTGAACGAGTTCGAGCTGCATGTTGTGGGAACGGAAGTAGTCGGTCACGTTCAGCTCGGTGGTGGTGCCGGTGTTGGTGCAGACAGAAGCGCCATCAAGCTCCAGAGCGGACGTGATGCCCAGGGACTTGCGTACCATGAAGCCCTGACCGTCATAATAGTTCACACCAGCAAAGTTCAGACCCAGAGACGTGTCACGGGTCATGGTCCAGGTGGTGTTACGGGACAGCAGGTCGATTTCGCTGGACTGCAGCGCGGTGAAACGCTCCTTGGCAGACAGCGGGGTGTATTTCACGGCCTTTGCATCACCGAAAACAGCAGCAGCAACAGCGCGGCAGACGTCAACGTCAATGCCAGTCCAGTTGCCCTGATCGTCAGGGTTGGAGAAGCCCGGCAGACCCTGGCTCACGCCGCACTGAACAGCGCCTTTGGCTTTAACATCGTCAAGGGTAGCAGCGCTAGCAGCAGATGCGCCGACAGCCATTGCAGAACCCATAAGTACGGAAATAAGAACTTTCTTCATTTTGCAGCCTTCGTTTGTTGCCCAAATAAGAATACGATTGTCTCGATAAGATTCAGATAGCAATGGATTGTCAAAAACAGTCATTGCCCCTGCCAGTTGTTTTATGGTTGGTCGAACGTCTGAAAACTGACGTCTGACAGTCGTTATCGAAGAAAATTATTGGACTTGGGTCAAGAGGCAAAATGCAGCGTTAGGCTCAATTCTGTATATTTCGCACGAAAATTGTGCAAGATGGCGAAAAAACTGAAATATTTAGTTCTTTTTCGTGTTTTATTCAGACGATAATGCCGAATAGAGAAGCTGACATCCTTGCGTGGAGCGCCACTGGAAAATGCAAAAAAAGAAAAACTGCACAAAAAACTATCACACTGATACACGATTAATCACCACTGGTCGTCCTACCGAAGACCATGGTTGTTTTGTCAATCCTCCCGTGATTCATGCGTCGACTGTGCTGTTCGAGTCTACAGATCATCTGTACGGTGGCAAGGCTAAGTATTACTACGGCCGACGCGGAACGCCAACAACAAATGCGCTTTGTGAGGCATTGACGGATCTCGAGGGAGCCGCGGGCACCGTTTTGACGCCTTCAGGTCTGGCGGCGTGTTCCCTCGCCCTGCTCTCGGCCTGTAAATGCGGCGACCATGTTCTGATTACGGACAGTGCCTATGAGCCGACGCGGAATTTTGCCACACAGGTGCTGACGCCCATGGGCGTGGAGGTGGAATATTACGACCCTCGGATCGGAGGCGAAATAAACACCCTGTTCCGTCCGAACACCAGCGCCGTATTCACCGAGTCACCTGGCTCGCAGACTTTCGAGATACAGGACATACCTGCGATCGTCGCAGCCGCGCACGCGCGTGATATCCTTGTGCTGCTCGACAACACATGGGCAACGCCTTTGTTCTTTGACAGTATGGGCCATGGGATCGACATCACCATTCAGGCTGGTACCAAATATATCGTCGGGCATTCCGATGTCATGCTGGGTACGATCTCGGCCAACGAACGTGCCTGGCCCCGGCTTCTGGAGGTCCATGGCGCAATGGGTTATCATGTCGGGCCAGATGATGTCTATCTGGCGCTCCGTGGCCTGAGGACCATGTCGGTGCGTTTGAAGCAGCATCAGGAAAGCGCTATGGCTTTGGCTAAATGGTTGCAGGCCCGTCCGGAGGTGGATCGTGTTCTCTACCCGGCGCTAGAGAGTGATCCCGGTTACGAGATCTGGAAGCGGGACTTCACAGGTGCTTGCGGGCTGCTTGGTTTTGTGCTCAGGGATTGCAGCCAGAAGCAGGCCTTTGCCTTTATCGATGCGCTGGAGTTGTTCGGACTTGGCTATTCCTGGGGTGGTTTTGAAAGCCTTGTAACCCATGTGGATCCGCGCGGCTACAGAACAGCAACAACATGGACCGAGCCGGGCCAGCTGTTGCGGCTGCATATCGGTCTTGAGGATGCTGACGATCTCAAGGCTGATCTGGAAAAGGGTTTTGCAGCCCTTGTTTAGACTCAATGGCGGGGCTGTTCGTCTTGATATCAATTGAAATGAAAAGACGGGCCGCAAGCCCGTCTTTTCATTTGCTGCGATTGAAACCAGATCCTATTCGATCGGGGTATTTTCCAACAGCTTGTTGGCCTTGTGTTCCTTGATGATCAGCCAGACGTTGCGTATGTAGATCAGCAGGCCAGCCCCTTGCCCAACGATGAAGACCGGGTCGGCGCGCTTCAGGGCATAGATGAAGAGCAAGGCACCACCGCCGATGGAGAAGAACCAGAAGGCAACGGGCATGATGGATTTTCCGGCGCGTTCGCTGGCGATCCACTGGACCACAAAACGCATGGTGAACATGGCCTGTGCGACAAAGCCAAGCACCAGCCAGACATCCCACTGCGCAACAAAGACGGTATTGAGCCAGGATTGAATATCGTTCCAGAGTGACGAATGCATATATGGGTCTTTCCAATCGGCGATGCAGTGCCGGAGTTATCTTGGGTCGTTATCTTGGGTCGTTATCTTGGGTCGTTATCTTGGGTCGGTTGTGGTGCCGCTGAGGTCGATCTCAGAGATGATCGGGATCTTCTTGCGGCGTTTGCGCAGCCAGAGAACGCCGAACAGGTCGATAATGCCAACCCAGAGGCGATCGAAGATGCCATATTTGGAGGTGCCATGGCTGCGCCCGCGGTCGAGGACGTCGATATGAACCACCTCCAGGCCTTCACGTACCACCAAAGCAGGCAGAAAACGGTGCCAGGCTTCAAAGAACGGCAAGTTGAGGAAGACCTGCCGGCGGATGACCTTCAGCCCGCAACCAGAATCCCGGGTATTGTCCTTGAGCATGGATTGACGGATCTTGTTGGCGAGGCGCGAGCCATATTTCTTGACGAAACCATCAGTCCGTTTGGTGCGTTGCCCGGCGGCGAGTGCGCAGGACGGCCCTCCTGCCTTCAGGGCGTCGATCATCTGGGGGAAGAAGGCCGGGTCGTTCTGGCCATCACCATCCAGCGTCGCGATGAACTCGCCCTTGGCAAACAGCAGGCCAGTACGCACGGCATTGGACTGGCCGCAGGATTTCTCATGACGGATATGACGCAGCCACGGTCTGGTCGTCGCGGATTCCCTGAGGAACAGGTCCGTGCCATCATCGGATCCATCGTCAACGATGATCAGCTCGAAGCTACGTCCAGCGAGCGCAGTGCCGACTTCATCGATCAGGAAAGCCAGATTGTCCTTTTCGTTCTTGCAAGGGATAACCACGCTGACTTCAAGTGCATGGTGCAACGGGGGCAAGGTGGATAGCATGGCGCATTCCTGACGCTGATCATGGTTTCAATTGGTCTGGCATCATCTCATGCGACAGACCGGTGCGTTCAATAGCCTTTGGAATGCGACAGAATGATGATGTCGTGGCCTTGGACGCGATTGAGCGACGGAAAGGGCCGAGTTGCTCACTCTTTAGGCTTTTTGGATCAGCATGTGAAGGGCTTTCATCACTCTGGAAAGCGAAAGTCCGCCAGTTTTTGGCAATGTAATGAATCCCCCGCGCACACGGAACAGCAGGCGGCGGTTTGTGCTGTATTTTGCCAGCATCCAGGCAAAAGTCGCGCCATAAAGGAAGCCGGCCACAATGTCGGACGGATAATGCGCACCGACCACCACCCGCGAAAAGGCAATCCAGAGCCCGATGGCTATCCAGAGCCATTTCAAACGAGGGAACAACAGCGTCAAGGCAATGGCCATGGCGCCCGCCGTCGTCGAATGACCCGACGGGAAACTCTGGAAGCCGGAGGTCCATCCTGGGGAATTGAAGTAATGTGCGCCGAACTCCTCGAAATAGCGAGGGCGTGCCCGGCCAATGATGATCTTGATCACGTTGTTGGATAGCCCGGCTCCAGCAACAGCCACAAAGATGAACAGGGCCATCATCTGTACCTGAAATAGTGCCGCCTTGGCAGACAAAGTCAGTCGGTCCCAGGGAGCAAAAGCCAAGCCAAGCGCGATAATGCCGGAGGGAACAAGATAGTTCTCAGATTTGCCAAGCCGAGTGATGGAACGGAAAAGATCAAGGGTTTCTTTCGGCAGTGACGCCTTCCACTGCGCAGCGGCTTCGTCCACGAACAGAAATCCGAGGGCCATCAAGCTACAGGCGACAACAAGGATCAGTAACCAATCCGGACCGGCCGCTTGCGGCACCGCCTTGTAGGATCGGTATTGAAAAGCCCGTTGCGCACGCAGGTTCCTGAATGCGGTATAATGCATCCCTGCCCGATTGCAGGCCGCTTTGATCTGATCCAGCAGTGTTCTGTCTCCTTGCCTGTATATCGCCGGAAGCTACATCTTGTAGCGATAAAGCCCGAAGGTCTGCCATTTGCCACCATTGAGCTTGTAGCCTTCAACGGTGGTGGCCTGTTCGAATTTTTCACGGCTTTCGCCAAGGGCATCAAGGAAAGCCTGTTCCTGTCGCTTTTCAACAATGGCGAGGCGGCATCCTGCTTCGAGCAGGAAGCTTGCTGCGCCCTTGCCATCGGTCAACACGGTGTCCGTTCCGGTCAGGAACACAAGGCTTGGTTCGCTGTATCCGGCGCTGGCAATCTCGGAGCTCTCACAGGGTTTGACCTTCCAGGCGGCTTCCTGCAACTGGTTAGATATCCAGACGGAACGCAGTTCCGGGAAAATGGTTCCATGCAGGGAGAGATAAAGGATCGGTGCAACGAG
This sequence comes from uncultured Cohaesibacter sp., assembly GCF_963666525.1. Lineage (NCBI taxonomy): Bacteria > Pseudomonadati > Pseudomonadota > Alphaproteobacteria > Hyphomicrobiales > Cohaesibacteraceae > Cohaesibacter > uncultured Cohaesibacter sp. The sequence continues at coordinate 5,084,254 of NZ_OY762905.1, read as the reverse complement.
GCAGGCGAGAACAAACGCTGCCATGACACGACCGCGGGTCAAGACAGCATAACTGAGCAGCCCAAGACCCGAAGCGACCAGACCGAGGCCAAAGGCGGCCGGATTGATGGTGCCCTCAAGGAAGATCAGGCCGATGGGTGCTCCAAGGCCCATGACCACGGCGACAATCGGGATCAAAAGCGCAACGACCCTGCCCCAGAGACTTGCCCAGCTCGTGGCTCTGGCTTCGAGGGCTTCAGCCATGAGAAGCGCCAGCGCGGGCATGGCGGGAAGGACGTAATGAGGCAGTTTGGTCGGCACGATTTCAAAAATGATCCAGCTCGGAAGGATCCACGCCAGAGCGAAAAACACCGTCCGTTGCTTGCGTTGCTTCCAGATCCAGACAACCGAGAGAATGAAGAAGACAGAGATTGGCCAGAAGGTGCCGATGCTGGCACCAAGGTAGGTTCCAGGAGGCGCTCCGTGGGATTCCTTGCCCGTGGCGACCTTGGCCATCATGTCCTGGCCGACGGAATCGAAGAAGAAGGCCCAGTCGGTCTTGATGCCAATGGCGATGAACCATGGCAGGGTAATCAGGATGAACAGAGGAACGCCAAATTTCCAGCCGTTGCCTTTCAGCCAGCCGATTGAGCGTTCGCGGATGGCAAGCACGATCAGCGTGAGGCTGCTTACCATGAGAATGATGGGACCCTTGATGAGCACGCCGACGCCGAGCGCAATCCATAAAAGGGCGCCCTTGGGTTTGCTGAGGCCACTGCGCAGGTCGTAGAGCTCCCAGATGAGCCACTGCACTGCCAATATGGTGGCCAGAAGCATGGCGTCTGTCTTGGCGAGCCGAGCTTCGACACCAAGCAGGATGGCAGCTGCCATGCCCAAGCCTGCCAGCATGCCACTTCTGACGGAGCCCATGCGCATGCCGATGAGAAAGGTCAGACCAACGCTCAGAAGTGCGCCAACGAGAGAAGGAATGCGGTAGGCCCAGATCGGTGCGTTTGCACCCTTCCCTGTCAGTTCAGCACTCGCCACCTGTAGCCAATAGATGCCAACCGGCTTCTTGTAGCGGGTTCCGTCCTGAAATCGGATGTCGACATAGTCGCCCGATTCCATCATCTGCTTCGATGCCTGTGCAAAGCGGGCTTCATCCCTGTCGACGGGCGGAATGGAATTGAAACCCGGAAGGAAGCAGATGAGCGCAAAGAGCATGAGTGCGATGAAGGATTTCGTGCGCGATGAGCACAGCTTGCTGAGGCCGGATTCGATTGAATCGCTGAGGGATGTGATCCAGTCGGCTTCAGGCGGGGTTGCGTTTTGGCGCGGGTAGCCGGGAGGACTCTGGGGATCCAAAGGGAATGGGCCAAGATCTGACATTGGTGTCTCTCCGTGGGCTTGCGCTGTATCTCGATGATACCGCAGTGTTCTGATACGAACCTATTAGCGGATTTGGCCAGCGATGCACAGACATGTGGCACAAACGGGTGTGAAAAGTTTCCTCGTTCCAACAGCGGCCGTGGCTTGCAATCATCTTATTGTAAGCCTTGCCATGAAAGCCTCAAGATGTGGCCAAATGCAGGCGCGGTAACGCCCCTTTCCCTTTTGGGAGAAATGAGGGTACTGAAAAAAGAAAAAATTTCTTGCCGGAGAGGCGCTGCCATATAGTGGCAAATAGGAAAAGTCAGACTTTGTACCGCTAATACAATGACTTAGGGGACATTTGGTGTGATGGCACAAATGCCACCCTTGCGCGACGCTGAATTTATGAAAGACTTTTGTATAATCTGAAGCAGAAATGATCATCAAATGGTAATTTTTGTTTTCTATTTCCTTATATGCCAACGACTCTCCTTGGCTCCATCTGATACGTGCATGAAGTCCGTCCGATATACGCAGAGCATCCGCCATGATCGCCAATAGAAAAACATCCGAACAAACCGTCGTTCACAAAATGCTTCGAGTGCTTGTGGCCGATGACAGTTCTGTAACGCGGGATGTGATCCGACGCGGTATTCAGGTCTACAAGGATCACCGCTATCTTGACGTGACCTATGTCGCGGACGGGGCGGCCGCTCTCCAAGTGTTCAATAAGCAGAAGATCGATGTGGCTTTCATCGATATCAACATGCCGGGCCTGACGGGGCCGCAGCTGGTTTCAGAATTGCCGAACACGATCTCGAAAGACTGCCTGACGATTGCTGTTTCGGGCAATATGGACCAGAAGGCGGAAGCCGTACTCAAGGAGTATGGCGCCTATCATTTCATGGAGAAGCCATTCAAGGCGCAGGACGCGGCGGATGTCTTCATGACTTATATCGTGATGACCGAAAAATATCGCATCCTGGTTGTCGATGATTCCGCAACCATGCGCAAACTGGCTTGCAAGATCCTCAACAAAAGCCGCTTTTCGTTTGAAATCTGCGAGGCAGACAGTGCCAAGGCAGCGCTCAAGGCGATTGTTGCAGAGCGCCCGCAAATCATCCTGACCGACTTCCATATGCCAGATGTTGATGGCATAGAACTGGCCGGAATGATCCGCAGCGTTTCCGATCGCATCGGCATTTACATGATGTCGACCAGTGACAATGACCATCTTGAGCGCTCAGCGGCCTTTGTCGGCATCACCGGTTTCCTCAAGAAGCCGTTTACTGCGGCTGACATTGATAGCATCATGCACAAGCGCCTCGGGCTCGATACGCCGAAATTCGGCAAGACCCGCCCGATGTTCGGATTTCTCGATCACTATGTCGAAAGCAATCAGGTCATGATCTGACGCATGTTGTGCGTAGAAGTATCAGCAACTTTATTTTCCAGGTCTCATCCCTATCCCAGATAGATCCTGCCCGCAGGGTAGGAGATCCGTTTTGGTCTCTGCGCGGCCAGAAGGAAGCCTATCGTTAAGGGGCCGACGCGTCCGACGAACATGATGGTCATGATGATAACGCGTCCGAGACTGTCAAATTCGGCGGTGATCCCGCGGGAAAGGCCGACCGTGCCGAAGGCCGACAGGGTTTCGAAGGCCACGTCGAGGAAGCGGCCTTCGTGATAGACCAGCATCACGAACAATCCCGTCAGGATAATTGACAGGGAGACCATGACCAGAGCGAGGACCTTGACGATCTGCTCAGGTCCGATTCTGCGGCCGAAGACATCGATCGTGGTCTGGCGCTTGAAAAAGGCAAGGGTCGCCAGAACGAGCACGATGAATGTGGTGACCTTGATCCCGCCGCCTGTTGATGTGCTTCCGGAGCCGATGACCATCAGGATCATAAACATCAGACTGCTGGCATCGGTCAGTCCGGCCATGTCTACGGTGTTGAAGCCGGCCGTTCGGGTGGTGGCCCCCTGAAACCAGCTGGCCCAGAGTTTGGCTGGCCAGTCCAGCCCGCCAAGAGTCGCAGGATTGTTCCATTCCAGCGCCGCAAAACTGGCAAAGGAGACGACGAGAAGAATGGCCGTTCCGACGAGCATCAGCTTGCTGTGAAGGGAATACTTCTGCCAGGAACGTAGGCGCCAGATATCGGCGATGACGGTGAAGCCCAATCCGCCAATAATGAAAAGGCAAGGCACCGTGATGTTGATTACCGGATTGCCGACCCAGTGGCTCAGGCTATCCGAATAGAGAGAAAATCCGGCATTGTTGAAGGCGGATACGGCATGGAAAACCGCACTCCAGAGGCCGAGTTGAACACCAAATTCGGGTACGAAGACCATCGCCAGAATGGCCGCGCCGATAAGTTCGCAGAGCAGCACCACCCGCAGAATAGTCTTGGTCAAGGCCAGAAGGTCGGTTGCCGAGGTCTGATTGAGATCCTCACGAAGATAGAGACGGTTGGTAAACCCGATGGGGATCCCGAGCATGGTCAGGATCAGGACGGCGAAGGTCATCAAGCCCAGTCCGCCAAGTTGGATCAAGAGGCAGATAATGGTCTGACCAAAGAAGGTGAACCCCTGCCCCGTATCAACCACCGCGAGCCCGGTCACCGTCACCGCCGAAGTGGCGGTGAACATCGCATCCGACCAAGTGATGGGAGACGTTGTTGCCGTGGGCAGCTTCAGGCCCAGAGTGCCGACAAGGATCAGCGACGCATAGAGCAGGACAAGCACCAGAGGTGGCGGATAACCGGCCACTTTGCGCTTCGGGTTCGAGACTGCCATCGTTCAACTCCGGCCTCTGAGGGAGTCTCCGAAGCGGCGCAGGTCCGGGCGCTTGCCCAGCAACAAGAGCTTGTCGTCTTCCTTGAGGGGCTCGCTCTGGTTGACGCCGGAATAATACTGGCTATCGCGCATGAAACCCAGAACACGCAGATCGTCGACATCAAACCATTTCGGGTCGGAGACGGAAACGCCATCGAGCAGCTTTGGCACCTTGAAGTCGACGACATGATAGCCATTGCCGAGGCTGACATAGTCCCGCACCTGAGGGTTATGCAGCATCTGGGCGATATGCTGGCCGACTTCCTGTTCAGGCAGAATGATACGGTCTGCCCCCAGCCGGGAAAGGATCCGATGATGTGTCTTGTTGAGCGCCTTGACCCAGATGGTCTTCACACCGAGGAGCTTGGTGTTCATCGTGCAGAGAATGTTGGCTTCCAGATCTTCGCCAATGGCAATGATGGCAACATCATAGTCGCCGACGCCGGCTTCCTTGAGCGCCACCTCGTCACGCCCGTCTGCGATAATCGCTTCAGACAGGGTGTCAGCCAGTGCAGCGACATTCTGTTCCCTTGAATCGATGCCAAGAACCGGATTGCCGAAGTTGGCCAACTCTCTGGCGACAGTGCTGCCGAATGTGCCCAGGCCGATGACGACAAAGCTGCGGTTATTCATGACACGCCCTCAAATCTGTTTCATTCGCCTATCTTAGCGTCAGGTCAGAGCAAAATACAATCGCTGTCGATGATCTGCCACTCGCCCGCATTCGACCGAGATCAGGCTTCATTCCCAGGGCACCCCGACAGCAGGCGCAAGGCATTGCGGGCAGACAGTTCGCCGACGGTCTGGCCATTGCGGATGACCCCGAGTGGACTAGTCGATTTCACCAGTAGGTCGAGGCTGGCCGACAGAAGAACATCGGCGCCGATGGTCTTTTCATATTGTGTGCTCTTGGGGCTTACCATGCCATCGCACACACGTAGAACGCCGAGCGGGTTCATGTTGGCGACAAACTCGGAGACATAATCATCTGCCGGTTTTGAAAAGATTGTTTGCGGTGTGCCGATCTGTTTGATGTGGCCACCTTCCATGATCGCAATGCGGTTGCCCAGTTTGAAGGCTTCGTCCAGATCATGACTGACAAACAGGATCGTCCGCTTGAGCTTTTTCTGCAGGTCGAGCAGTTCATCCTGCAGCTTGCAGCGGATAAGCGGATCGAGCGCGGAAAAGGGTTCGTCCATCAGCAGGATCGGCGCCTTCGTTGCGAAGGCGCGGGCGAGCCCCACCCGCTGCTGCATGCCGCCGGACAGTTCACTGACCTGATTGTCGGCCCAGCCTTCAAGTCCCACCAGCGCCAACTGTTCCATGGCTGCTTCCCGGCGCAGACGTCGTGGCATGCCAGACAGTTCCAACCCGAGGCCGACATTTTCCGCCACCGTGCGCCATGGCAAAAGTGCAAATTGCTGGAAGACCATGGCGACTCGGTTGCGCCGGATATTGCGCAGTTTCTGGGCCGATGCTTTGGTGACGTTCAGAAGATTGTCTCCGGTGTTGACATGAACCGCACCCCGCACGACCGGGTTGAGGCCGTTGACCGCGCGCAGCAGGGTCGACTTGCCAGAACCGGACAATCCCATCAGGACAAATATCTCGCCCTCCTCAACGTCGAAGGAGCAATCCTGAACGGCCATGATCTGGTTTGACTTTTCCTGAATCGCTGTGCGGGTAAGTCCCTGATCCATATAGGGCAAGGCAGATTCGGGTTTGTCACCAAAAACGATGGAGACTTTTTCGAGTTTGATGGCGGTCGTCAATGCTCGCGTTTCCTGTTCAAGATTCGGTCAAGGATGATGGCGACCACGACGATGACAAAGCCGCTTTCAAACCCGAGGCTGGTGTTGACCTGATTGAGGGCCCGTACGACAGGAACCCCTAACCCGTCTGCGCCGACAAGGGCCGCGATCACCACCATCGACAGCGCCAGCATGATGGTCTGGTTGAGACCTGCCATGATCTGCGGACGGGCGTGGGGCAGCTCTGCCTTGATCAAAACGTCCCGTCGGGTTCCGCCAAAGGCCCGGACGGCCTCAATCAGCTTTTCCGGTGTTGAGGAAATGCCGAGTTGGGTCAGGCGGATGGGGGCTGGCAGCACGAAGACAACGGTAGCAATGAGTCCCGGCACCATACCTATGCCGAAAAAGACGATGGCGGGGATGAGATAGACAAAGGTGGGCAGCGTTTGCATCAGATCGAGGATCGGCCGCAGTAAGGCGTAAAGTCTTGGCCGGTGCGCTGCGGCAATGCCGATGGGAACGCCCAGCGCCATGCAGACGGCGCATGAGGTCAGAACAAGTGTCAGGCTTTCGGTGGTTTCGCGCCAGTATCCCTGATTGAGGATGAACAGGAAACCGAGCCCGACCAGCACGCAAGTCTTCCAGCTTCTCTGAATGAGCCAGGTCAGCGCGACAAACACTGCGATAACAATCAGTGGATGCGGTGTGTGCAGAACCCACAGGATGCTGTTGATGATCTGTTCGAGGATCAGGCTCAGGCTATCGAGTGGCCCTCCTAGATTCATGCGAATCCATTCAAACAGCGCGCTTGCCCAATCCCCTACGGGAATCTTGTGGGAATAGAGCCATTCCACGTTCGGCGTTCCTTTTGTCTCAATCCACCGACACGCTCAGAACAGGGCGGTAGAAATGGTCCCATCGCGATGGGACCATGATTTTGGTATGGTCAAAGCCCCAGTGCGGACTTTGCTGCTGGCAATGCAGGTTTGCCATCGAGAGTTTCTACACCATCGAGCCATTTATCCAAAACGGAAGGATTGGCTTTTAGCCAGATCTTTGCAGCGTCTTCGGCCTTTTTCCCGTCGTTGAGGATGTAACCCATGATCTCATTTTCCATTTTGAGGGAAAACTCAAGGTTATTTAGCAGTTTGCCAACATTTGGGCACTCATTTGCATATCCGGCTCGGGTGTTGGTATAGACCGTTGCGCCGCCAAAGTCTGGCCCGAAGAACTCGTCCCCGCCGCTCAGATAGGTCAATTCGAAACTCGAATTCATGGGATGCGGTTCCCAGCCCAGAAAGACGATCGGCTGATCCCGTTTCGAGAGCCGCTGGACCTGGCTGAGCATGCCCTGCTCCGAGCTTTCGCGGATCTTGAAATCTTTCAGGTTGAAGGCGTTCTTTTCAATCATAGTCATGATCAGTCGATTGCCGTCATTGCCCGGCTCGATGCCATAGATGGAGCTCTTCAACTCGTCGGCATGCGTGGCAATAGACGCGAAATCGGTGATGCCCAGCTTTGCACCGGCGGCGTTGGTGGCAAGGGTGTATTTTGCCCCCGTCAGATTGGCGCGGACGGTGTCGATAGTACCTTTTTCACGATAGGGTTTGATGTCCGCTTCCATGCTTGGCAGCCAGGTGCCGAGAAAGACGTCCACCTTGCCCTCTTCGAGCGAGATATAGGTCACGGGCAAGGAAAGGATGCGGGTGTCGGTCTTGTAGCCAAGCGCCTGAAGAATGGTGCTCGTTGTGGCTGTTGTTGCCGTGATGTCGGTCCAACCTACATCGGAGAAGGTTACCAATGAACAGTCTGCAAAGGCAGCTGAGGTGGACAAGGCAAGGATGGTTGCTGCGGCTGCCAGTTTCATTTCACACTCTCCCGAATGATTTGACTATCCTGTCGCGATTTGGCGCCATGCTATTGATTGACCGGTGTCGAGGCAAGATGCGGATTTGCATTTTCATGCCATGACGATTGTTTCCAAACGCATTTAATTGCGTATTTTCACCGATACTCAGCATTGAGTTCATCTGCAGTGAAAACGAAGCTGGAACAATATGGTGATGGCCGTAGTGTCTGGCGCGCAGTTTGCCGAGGCAAAGAGGCCCTGCAGAGGTGTATCTCTACGAAGGAATCAGTTTCGCAGCAAGCGCAATGTTGAGCGGAAAAAAGATGTATCGTCTCAAGGAAAGTGGCGACCCCTGCAGGATTCGAACCTGCGACCTGCTGATTAGAAGTCAGCTGCTCTATCCAACTGAGCTAAGGGGCCGTATTGTTGCGGGGCTTGTGGCCCTCGAAAGTAACCATCAGCTTATGGAAGCTGAGGTGTTCAGTGGGTCCAGTTCCCTTCCTGACGCTCGAAGGAAAAATTGTCCGAATAGGCTTTGACAATCCTCTTGCGTGCCTTGGGTTCCAGAATCTGAAAAGCTATGTCATGTCGCTGGGCATAGGAGACGGCGGCCTCCTTTGTCGGAAACGACATGTTGATCTGCTGGCGGGTATCAGATGACGAAATATGTCCGGTCAGCGGATCCTTGTTCCTTGCAGTCTCTGGTTCGAACGTGAGATGCCAGTTCTGGCTGTTCGCCAAACCGGACTGCATGGCATTCTTGGCGGGTCTGAAAATTCTCGCTTTTGTCATGAAGCCCTTTCCGGGAGCCCTTCATTGGCTGAAATGCCGAACGAAAACCCACTTTCAAATGGTCGGAGCGAGAGGATTCGAACCTCCGACCCCCTGATCCCAAATCAGGTGCGCTACCAGGCTGCGCTACGCTCCGTACCGGTCATCAGGCAACTGGTTCCCTGATGAAGAATGGCGTTTGCATAGCAATCGCACCTTGGATCGGCAAGTGCAAATAGGTATCCCTTGCCTATTTAGATGATTTGGGTGTGAACAATTGATGGAGCATTTTGTCTCCCGGTTTGATCCCCAGCTTGTCTGCCGTCCCCTTTGGAACTTCCAGAACATAGCGCACCGGTCCGGCTGAGCCGATCACAGATTCCGACAAGGGGGTCGTTGCCTTGACGATATGGTGGATGGTTCCGTCTTCTTCGGCAAAGATCATGTCGAGCGAAATATAGGTGTTTTTCATCCACATGAACACCGGTTCTGTAGCGTCGAAGTCGAACAGCATGCCATGACCGTCCGCCAGACTGGTCCGAAACATCAGCCCCTTCATGCGCGTAGCATCATCAAGCGCCAGTTCGATAACAAAGGCACTGTTGCCGTTTGCGCTCTCAATGACAAGGTGTGTCTGATCGCTGAGGTATTCCGCGATTGAATCGGTCGGAACGGATTCCAGTGGCTTGATCGCGCCAGCAGGCTCAACAGCCAGTGACGCCTGCATTCCGGACAGGCTGAAGCTGGCAGTAAGAATGATGAGTACCAAAGCGGCTTTTGCGTGTTGGATGAATGGCATCAGGTACCTCACAGGGCCAGAAGTCGGCCATAACAGGGAAGCCTCGACGCGCCTTTTCGTCTGACGCTGTGGCTATAGTGTGACCAAGGTGGGAAAGACGCGGAACTGTACACGAAATAGAAGCCCGCACAGATATTTGGGCAGCTCAACCAATATAGAAAGAGATTTGATGTCGGACATATCACTTGTCCGTGCGTATCAACAAAGATCTGGTGGCGTGGCAGCACAATGTCTGCCGCACCTCAACTCAAAACCATCAATGGGAAGACGGGATATGGGCTCCGGTGGACGGACGGATTTCCGTTGCCATCTTGCCTTTGGGGCTTGGGCCATAACGAACAAGCACTTCCTGATGTGGTCGCAGTTCAGTAAGGCCATAGATGCGCAGGGTTTCCATATGAATGAAAATGTCCTCAGATCCCTCGCCTTGCGTCAGGAATCCAAAGCCCTTTTCCCGGTTGAACCATTTGACCCAGGCTTTTTCCAGCTCGCTGGTGGGGTCGACCTTTACGTGGGTGTTGGCGGGAGGCAGCTGGGAAGGATGGATCGCGGTGCTTTCATCCATGGAAAGGATGCGCAAGGCCTGTAAGCCACGTGGACCCTGAAGTACCTCGCAAACGACGCGCGCGCCTTCATAGGCGGTGCGATAGCCATCCCGGCGAAGGCAGGTTACATGCAACAAAACATCAGAGCTGTTGTCATCCGGCACAATAAAGCCGAAACCTTTGGCGACATCAAACCATTTGATCTTGCCCGCAATCTGCGTGACATCCAAGGCAGCATCATCCGATGCGGCGATTTCCAAAGGTTGCTGCTCTGGTACTATCTTCACCCCCATAGCCTTGCCTCAATGCTATTCGTAGCCTCGTTCCCGACTCAATACACTGGTCGATTCTCGGGCTGAGGATATCATCTTGATCAGAGACTGCATCAATAATTTTTTAACTTTTAAAGTGATTCGCTGCGTTTGAGGCCTTTTGCAGGTCAACGATGTCCTTGACAATCCAAAGGTTGGGCATGTGCCGCTTTGCTGATCAGAGCAATGCGCAGAAAATGAACTGCGTCGAATTGATGGCGGTCACGCAATGAATTGCATGATGTCACCAATTTCGTGCTGGATGCTCATGTCTGCGAGTTCATCAAGGGGAGTCGGGTCGCGATTGATGATCACGAGTCGTGCGCCATGCTGCTTGGCTATCTGGGGAAGTCCGGCAGCCGGGTAAACGACGAGCGACGATCCCAGAACGATAAACAGGTCACAATCACCGGCCTGATGCATGGCCTGTCGCATTTCCTCTTCCGGCATGGCCTGGCCAAAGTTGATGATAGCAGTTTTGACAATGCCACCACAGTTGGGACAGGTGGGCGATGTACCGTGCGTCCTGATGTGGAGTTCGGCTTCGGCCAGCGTCATGACTGCGTGACAGTCAAGGCATGTGGCGAAGGTTCCGTTGCCGTGGATTTCGATGATCCTGTCGGTTGGCAGACCACTGCGCTGATGAAGTCCGTCGATATTCTGTGTGATGGTGCAGCTCAGTTTTCCTCGCCGTTCGAGGCGGACGAGTGCCTTGTGCCCTTCGTTCGGCACTGATTTAGAAAACTCTTCATTTTGAATGAAACGTCTTCTCCAGTCCTCAAGGCGTGTTTCTTCACTTGAAATGAAATCATCAAACATGATCGGTTCCATTTGTGCCCAGAGACCCTTTGGAGAACGGAAATCCGGAATGCCGCTTTCCGTACTGATCCCTGCCCCGGTAAAGGCAACGATATGATCAGAATGTTCGATCAGGGTCATGAGCTCATCGGCAATCAATTTTGGGCTATTGAAATCCATTTCATCGATCCTATAGTTAGGGCAGATTAATTCATTCAGCTCAGGGAAGCATTCATATGAAGTATCTCCATACGATGGTGCGCGTCAGCAACATTGAAGAATCTCTTGATTTCTATTGCAACAAACTCGGTCTGAAAGAAGTCCGCCGTTCAGAGAATGCCAATGGTCGCTTCACTCTCATTTTCCTCTCGGTTGACGGTCGGTTGGAAAATTGCGTTGAGCTGACCTACAATTGGGATCCTGAAGAATATGGCGAGGGCCGCAATTTTGGCCACCTGGCTTATGAAGTAGACAACATTTATGAATTTTGTCAAAAGCTGATGGATGCTGGCGTGGTTATCAACCGCCCTCCCCGTGATGGCAATATGGCCTTTGTTCGGTCCCCTGACAATATCTCGATCGAGCTGTTGCAGAAAGGCGACCCACTTCCTCCTGCAGAGCCATGGGCATCCATGCAGAACACAGGCAAATGGTAATCGTCTCGCAATAATGCGGCGACGATCTCAAAGGATGAAGCCCTTTCGCTTGTCGGGAGGGCTTTTTGTTTGGGTCGCTGGCCTCGCAAAAGAAGTCGGGCATTCAATCTGTTGCCTAGCAAACTGTCGCAGGGCCAATTCGATTTCGACTGATATCAAACTGCTCCGAGCCAGTCTATAATGATGTAGAATCAGTATTTTCTTGTATGCGGCTGACGTCATCATCTCGTTGCGGATCTCGTTTTCTCATGGCCAATCCAACCGAACCCCTGTTCTTTTCCGAAGCCATCGTCTTCCTGGGCGCGGCTGTTGTTGCGGTTCCCATTGCCAAGAGGATCGGTGTAGGTGCGATTATCGGCTATCTGATCGCCGGCATGGTTATCGGGCCGTTCGGTCTGGGGGCCATTCACTCGGTTGAGAAGATTCAGCCGATTGCAGAGCTGGGGGTTGTCCTGCTGTTGTTCGTGCTCGGGTTGGAGCTCAATCCCAACCGGCTCTGGCGCATGAAAAGTGATATCTTCGGGCTAGGCTCAAGCCAGATCCTTTTGACCGGCTTTGTTCTCGCCGGGATCATGACCATGATCGGGTTGAAGCAGCCTGTCGCCATTATCGGCGGGTTCGGCATGGCCCTTTCCTCCACGGCCTTTGCCGTTCAAATTCTCAAGGATCGGGGCGATTTTTCCTCCGCCTACGGCCAGCGGGCCTTTGGCATACTGTTGATGCAGGACATTGCCATCGTCCCCTTGCTGGCGATGGTTGACATTCTGGTCTCCGGCGGGGCCTCGCAATCGGACAACACGGTCTGGGAGCAGATCGGTATAACCATTGTTGCGGTGCTGCTGGTGATTGTCATCGGGCGCTATCTGCTTTCCCATCTTTTCGCCATTCTGGCCAACACGCAAGCTCGCGAGATGATGCTTGCTGCTGCGTTGCTGGTCGCGCTTGGCAGTGCTGCGCTCATGCATTGGGCCGGGTTGTCGATGGCGCTGGGTTCCTTTCTTGCTGGCATCATGTTGGCTGAATCCAGCTACCGCCACACACTGGAAGCCGATATCTTTCCGTTTCGCTCGCTGTTGATGGGGTTGTTCTTCATGACAGTCGGCATGACGCTCAACCTGCCGGTTACGCTTGCCTATCTTTGGCAGATCATTGTGGGCGTCGTCGTGGTGATGAGCATGAAGGGTCTCATCTTGTGGCTACTGGCCAAGCTTACCGGGTCGTCCAATGCCGACGCCATGAGCATCGCTGTCGCCTTGCCTCAGGCGGGAGAGTTCACCTTCGTGTTGTTTGCCGCAGCAACCTCAGCCGGGCTTGAAAGCGATCTGTTTACCGTTATGGCCGCGATTGTCATCCTGACGATGATCATGACGCCGTTTGTTGGCAAGGCGCATGCTGCCTGGCAGAAGCACAAGGAGAGCCAGAAAGCCCGTGAACCTGAAGTAGCGCAGGAAAAATTCGATGACCACGCGCCGCAGGTTCTGGTGGTCGGCTTCGGGCGGTTTGGCATGGTCGTAGCCCAGATGCTGATGTCAAACGGACTTGGTATCGTGGCTATCGACAACAACGCCCGACGGGCAGTTCAGGCGCGGCGACTGGGGCTGCCGGTCTATTATGGAGATGCGACGCGGGAAGATGTTCTGCGGGCCGCCGGTGCCGGTGACGCATTGTTGATCGCGCTCTGCGTCGAAAATGAACTGGTGATGGCCAAGGCAATCGAGTTGATCAAGCACTGTTTCCCCAAGGCCAAGATCTTCTGCCGGGCAACCGACCGGGCCCACGCTGTCCAGCTGGCCATGAGTGAGGTCGATTATCACATTCGTGAAACCTTCGAAAGTGGCATTACCTTTGGCCGGGAGGCGCTCGACCAACTGGGTATTTCAACAGAACGGATTGTCGAGATCGAGGAAGAGGTGCGTCAGCAGGATCTGGAGCGCATTGTCTGCGATGCAGCACTTGCGGCCGAGGGCAAACCAGCGGCGCCACGTGTAGACCCTGTCCGCAAGACGGTCGAAAAGACTGCCGCCAGCAAGTAGCGTGACATCAGCGGCAGCCTTGCCCGCGTTCAAACCCTGTGATCGTTGCCTAATTCACCTTGGGGATGGCGACCGGGTAGTCCGGCAGTTTGGTCCACTCGGACATCGAGCCGTCATAGAGGCGGACGTCCTTGTTGCCGAGGAGTTCGTGGGAGACAAACCAGCCAAGGGACGCTCTGTGGCCGGAATTGCAGAAGGCGATCTGCTGTCCTTCCATTGGAACCTGATGTGTGGTGAAAAGCGTCTTGATCTGCTCAACTGACAGGAAACGTCCACCCTTGACCGGCTCCACTAGCAATTCAAAGGGCAGGTTTTTCGCGTTTGGGATCGTGCCGGGTCGATCACCGCCAGCTTTGCCGTAGTATTCGCCCTCCGAGCGAAAATCGACAAATGAGACACCATCCTTCCACTCCTTGAGCACTTCACTTGCTTCGGGAGCCATGGTCAGGTCGGCGCTTGCCTGATAAGACTGCCGTGTGATTGCCGTCGGCTGGTCAGACCATTTGGCATCGCCCAATTGGCTGTAGGCGATCAGGCCTCCGTCAAGGATCGAGATGTTTTCGTGTCCGAGAACCTTGAAGGTCCAGTAAATGCGCGTTGCAACTGCAATCTCACCCGCATTGACGCCAACCGGGGCCAGCACGACGTGGCTGTCGCTCGAGATGCCCAGAGAACCGATCAGTTCGTCGAGATAACGCTCATCGGGCAAAGACATGCCCTTTACGGGTTTGGGCTGGCGCCATTTGTTGAAGTCGCTGTTGACTGAACCGGCAATATGGATGCGCGCATAGCCTGCTGCTGGCTGCAGATCCACGACAGTAACAGCGTCATCGGACAGATGGTCCTGTAGCCATTTCGGTGTCACAAGGGGATCTGCAGCGAAGGTCTCGGAAGACAGGAAACATGCGAGGATGGCCAGTCCCAAAAGTGCTGGACGGGCAAAACGAACAGCATAGGCTGTTCCCGAGAACGCGGAAATACAAAAGGTCATCAATCTTGTCGCCTTATTCTATAAAGTGATATTTTAAATATCACTTTAATCAGTAGAAGACCAACAGAAGAATGACAAGGATCGCCAGCGCAATCCATGCCCACATCTGGGCTCCGCCGAGAAAGCCCTTTGCTGCGGCGCTCTCGGCTTCGTTCTCCAGTTCCTCTACGGCGTTCTTGGCCTCGTTGAGTACTTCGTCCAGTTCAGGTCTATCATTTTTCATTGTCGGCTCCTTCGGGTGGTTGAATTCATCGACGAAACGCGAAAAATAGTCGGACATGATGGCATTTGTCTTTTCAGGGTCATTGAACACCAGTTTGCCATTCAATGTCGTATGCAGTTCACTCTCGACTTTAAGAATGGTCAAGCGGCCTTCCTTTCGGAACCAGATCCGATGATGGCCCTTTGGCATAAGGGCATTGGGATCTGTTCCCTGCCAATCTACTTCAAGATACGGCAAGTCAGGGTCTTGATCAATAAAACGAAAAATGTAGTGGACGATCTGGCCGTCGAGCGTTGAACTCGCAATCTTAGCCAGAACGGTGTCTTGTGAAAGGTTTTCGGTCTCAATGCAGTTTTGCAGGCTGTGCTGGATGTAGACGGGGTCCTTGAGCTTTTTCTTGATGGCCCTATAGTCGGCTGATAGGCGATATTCTCCTGAAAATGCCATTTGGTTCTGTCCTGAAGATCTGTCGCTGCAGGTTTGATTTGTGCTGGTTTCTGCTCGACAGGCGTTGGTTTTTGTTCATTATCCTGATGTTATTTCTATAACAACTGAATATGTACAGATGTATTCGGTAAAAAGTGCGAGATTTGCCTGTGTATCTGACTGGAAAGCGTCGTCTTTGTTTGCTATTGGTCTCCCCTCAAAACTGATCCGGCGCAATTTATGAAGGGTTTCCTGATGTCGCCTCTTAACCAGAAAGCAAAAAGACCGGAACGGTCCGAACTCTTGATGCCTGCAGGCAATCTGGAAAAGCTCAAGATGGCCGTACTCTATGGCGCCGACGCGATCTACATGGGCACACCGGACATGAGTCTCAGAACCAAGTCCCAGATGACGCTGGAAGATGTCGTCGAGGGGATCGAGTTTGCCCATGCCCATGGCAAAAGGGTCTATCTCACACTCAACCTGTTTTCGCATAACAAGGACATCGACAAGCTGCCGCAGTATGTCGAGACGGTG
This sequence comes from uncultured Cohaesibacter sp., assembly GCF_963666525.1. NCBI lineage: Bacteria > Pseudomonadati > Pseudomonadota > Alphaproteobacteria > Hyphomicrobiales > Cohaesibacteraceae > Cohaesibacter > uncultured Cohaesibacter sp. The sequence goes on along the minus strand of NZ_OY762905.1, from coordinate 5,068,376 downwards.
CGCAAGGTGAAGCCGGACGGGTTGATCGTCGCCGACCCGGGCGTGTTCATGTTCGTCAAGTCTCAGGCGCCGGAGCTGGAACTGCATGTGTCGACGCAGGCCAACGTCTGCTCCTGGCAATCGGTTCAGTTCTGGGAAACTCAGGGGGCCAGTCTGGTGGTCATGGGGCGTGAGGTTTCCTATCCGGAGCTTGCCGAAGTGCGGGAAAAATGCCCGGATGTGAAGCTTGAAGCCTTTGTTCACGGCTCCATGTGCATGACCTATTCCGGTCGTTGTCTCCTGTCCAACTTCATGGCCGAGCGCGGAGCCAATCAGGGCTCCTGCGCCAACAGCTGTCGCTGGAAATATAAGGTGCACATGAAAATGCGTGATGGCACCGTGCGCGAGCTGAAGCTTTCGGAAGAAAACATGGAGCTGTTCGACTTCTTCCTCGAGGAAGAACAGCGGCCCGGCGAGCTGATGCAGATCGTCGAGGACGAGCGCGGTTCCTACATCCTCAACAGTCGTGATCTTTGCATCATGCCGAAACTGCCGGACCTTCTGTCAATCGGCATCGATAGTCTGAAGGTAGAGGGGCGAGGCAAAAGTCCCTACTATGTGGCACTTGTGGCGCGCGCCTATCGCATGGCGATCGATGACTGGTACGCCGACCCGGACGGCTGGGACCCCGAGGCCTATATGGAAGAGCTGGCCACGGTGCCGAACCGTGGCTATACGCTGGCGTTCCACGAAGGCCGTTTGACCAACTATGCCCACGGCTATGAAGAAACGTCGACCTTTGCCGAATGGGAATTTGCCGGCATGGTCAAGGAAGTGCGTGATGATGCGTTCATCGTGCTGGTGAAGAACAAGCTGGAAGCCGGTGACGTGTTCGAGTTCGTCTCCCCTCACCTGCGATCCCCCATTCCGATCCGGCTCTATGAATTCGAGGATGCCAAGACCGGAAAGATCACGGACGTTGTCAACCCGGGCACCAATCCGGAAATCCGCGTGCCCTTCTCGCTGTTTGATCATGAAGATCCGGCCCTGTTGGCTAGACATGTTCCCGTGATGACGGTGGTTCGCAAGGAACGTGCCCTGACGCCGGCGCAATGGGCGCGGCTCAAGCACGATTCCGAAGCGCATGAGTTGGAACTCGGCACGGGCGATCAGGGGCTCTACGAGCGCAAGAATGTCAAGTTGCAGGAAGCGATTGATGCGGACCAGACCAAACGCTCGACCAAGAGTCCGCGTCTTGGCACGGAGGGGTGTTGTGGTCGTGGCTGTAACGGCTGCACGATCTTCTGGAACGATCCGAAATATGAAAAGGCCCGTGACTTGCTTGCCAAGAATGAACAGGGCAAGTTGTTGACCAAGCAGCAGGCGCGGCAGGAAGTCATCAAGAAGGTTTTATGAGACATGAAAAGGGAGGATGGATGCCATCCTCCCTTTCTGTTTGTGCCGTCGTGGTCCGGTTCTATTCAGCCGCGATGATGCGGGACTGGACGCAATAGTCAGTGTGATGCACGGCGTCTCCCAGTTCGGCAATCGTTTCGAGCCATTCACGGATGACGGACGGATTGGCAGGAGCGGCTTGCACACCCGGCTTCAGCTGGCCCTTGTAGGCTGCTTCCGTGGCAAGGCTCACGGTATTGGAGACCAGGCGCGCCATGGCGCTGGCGTGGCGGGAACCAAGGCTGTCGATGCTTTTTGCCTTGTGCCAAATGGTGATACCGTTGCGCATGACCTTCAGTTCGACAGTGAGAACTACACGGTCAAACTCTCCCTCCTCGTAACGATGGTCGGCCCAGAGCTTGTCGCTAAGCGGTCCAAGTTCCGCATCCACCTTGTCGGCAGCTGTCATTTCAATGGTATTGAAAATGTCTTTCCATGCTTCCGACCAACCGGCCAGACGCAAGGTGCCGCGTACAAAGCGCTTCATGTTCCAGTCTTCGGAAATGCCATAGTGAGGCACGAAGACAACGGAGTCGCGGTTCGGGTAGGACTGGAAGGTTTCCATGCCGTCTTCAAGGGCAACGTCATAGTCCTTGACGGCTTCCCACGGTTTGGCGATGTCAACGACCTTGCTGTTGACGATTGCCTTGGCCGGGTTCTTGAGTGCTTTCAAAACCCCCAGAGGTGACCAGCTGAACTTGTAGGTAAAGTCATTGGCGATGGCAGGGAATCCGCCGCAGTAGGACTGGTAGTCGTGCTCGTTGGCGGGGTCGAACTGTGGACTGGCCTTGTATTCTTCCACCAGCAGATGCGAGAGCAGATGATCGATGCCCGGGTCGAGGCCGACTTCATTGACAAAGACAAGGCCCTTTTGTTTGGCGTCTTCATCGAGCGCAGCCATTTCCGGGCTTATGTAGGAAGACGAAACAAAGTGGGCGCACTTTTCGATGCAGAGCCGGGCGATGGCGAGGTGCATGGAAGCGGGCAGCATGGACACGACAATATCGCCTGGAGCGATGGCTTCGGCCATGGCCTTCGTGTCTGCCTGATGTAGCGTGAAATTGCCGGAGAGTCCCTTCGTGGCGGCGGTTGCCTTGCTGAGATCCTGCTCCCAGAGATGGAATTCATAATCCTTGGCGATCAGTCTCCGAATGCCGGGAACGGAGGCGAGTCCGGCTCCGAGCCAATGAATTTTCTTGCTTTCTACGCTCATTTATTTGCTCCAGCGGAAGGGTGCCAGACTGTTTGATGCCGGCTTTTGTACGACCTTTGCGCTAACCGGATGCGCCCGCAAGAGGATGATTTGACTAATTCGGCAAAATGACGGCCAATTTCGGCAAAATGCCTCCTTCTGTTGTCAGTCAAGATAAAATGACGGCAAATTAGGCATGCCTATTTTTTGTGCTCTGTGCATTATTCGATAGTTGAAGATGTGTCGTGTCTGCAAGATCGTCCAAAAGGGCGAGACGGGTAAAAAAAGGCCCGGACGAATCCGGGCCTTCTTTATTGCCTCAAAACGAGCCCCGGCTCAGGAGACATGTTCGCTGAGATGGAACTCGTCGCCATGTGCCTTGATTTCCTCGAACCAGCGATGAATGGTCGTAGGGTCGGACGGAGCGGCCATCACACCAGCGGCAAGGCGACCTTCCAGGACCGTTTCGACAGCGAGGCTGACCGGAATGGAGACAAGACGCGACATGGCCGAGAATTCGGCATCTCCCTTGGAATCAAGCGCGTAGTCCTTGTGCCATACGGTATTGCCGTCCTTGGTGACCTTGAGATCGACCACCAGCACCACGCGATCCGGCTCACCCTTGTCGTAGGCATATTCAGTCCATAGCTTCTCGCTCATGGCTGCCAGCTTGGCGTCGCCATCGGGGCCAGTCAATTCATGTTCAACGAAATGGAAAATGTCTGCCCAGGCATCGGACCAGCCGTCAAGGCGCAGGGTTCCGCGCACGAAGGTATGTACATTCCAGTCGGAGCCGATGCCGTAGGTTTCCATGAATGGCAGGGAATCGCGGTTCGGATAGGACTGGAAAATTTCAGATCCGCCCGGAAGATTTGCAGAATAGTCCGAAATTGCATCCCATGGCTTTTGCGTTGTGACAACCTCACCACCAAGGATTGCCTTGGCCGGGCTTTTCAATGCCTTCAATACGCCAAGCGGAGACCAACTGAACTTGTATCTGAAATCATTGGCAATGGCCGGAAAGCCGCCGCAGAAGGAACGGAACTCGTGGCTGTTCTTCGGATCATAAACGTCGCTGGCCTTGTAATCGGTCATCAGGAGGTGGGCCAGAAGATGATCGAGTCCCGGATCGAGCCCGACTTCGTTGACAAAGGTCAGGCCCTTGGCTTTTGCCTTTTCGTCAAGGGCGGCCATTTCCGGGCTGACATAGGAGGACGAGACAAAGTGGCAGTCCGCTTCCAGACAGGCCTGTGCGATCTCTACATGCATGGTGGCAGGCAACATGGAGACAACCACATCGCCAGCCTTGATGGCTGCCTTGAGCGCCTCCAGAGTGAAAGCCTTGACGTCGAAAGAGCCTTCAAGCCCGACGGTTGCGGCCTCTGCCTTTGATACTGTACGGTTCCAGAGAGTGATTTGATGGTTTCTGGAAATGAGTCGGCGAATACCGGGCACAGAAGAAAGACCTGCGCCGAGCCAATGAATGTGCGACATTATGCTGTTCCCTTATGTATTGTTTTCTATTGGTATACCGATATTTTTCACAGTCGCAAGGTGAATGGGCATGACTTGTCGAAAGAAAATCAATTGTGGCCGCTCCAGCTTGATTTTTACCCAGTGTTCGCAATAAATCATCTCCTGCGCACCAAAATCAGAACATCCGCCCACGCGCACGTTACAATCGAATTTGAGAAAGCCGTTTGATAGATGCCAGCCGACATTGATATTGCCCGCGCCGCCAGTCTCAAGCCCATCGTCGAGATTGGTGACAGGCTGGGTATCTCCGCCGACAAGCTGATCCCGTTTGGTCACGACAAGGCTAAACTGTCACAGGCTTGCATCGAGGATCTGAAAGGCCGGTCGGACGGCAAGCTCATTCTGGTGACGGCGATCAGTCCGACACCGGCAGGAGAAGGCAAGACGACGACGACGGTCGGGCTTGGCGATGCGCTCAACGCAATCGGCAAGAAGGCAACTATCTGCATTCGAGAAGCCTCTCTGGGCCCCTGCTTTGGCGTCAAGGGGGGCGCGGCCGGTGGTGGCATGGCGCAGGTTGTTCCGATGGAAGAGATGAACCTTCATTTCACCGGCGATCTGCATGCGGTCACGACGGCGCACAATCTTCTCGCCGCAATGATCGACAACCACATCTATTGGGGCAATGAGTTGGGCATTGATACGCGACGCATCCACTGGCGGCGCGTTGTGGACCTCAATGATCGCGCCCTGCGTCAGATCACGACAGGTCTGGGTGGGGTTGCCAATGGCTTTCCCGCGGAATCCGGCTATGACATCACGGTCGCTTCCGAAGTGATGGCCATTCTTTGTCTGGCTGAAGATCTCGATGATCTGCAGCGGCGGCTTGGCGACATCATCGTTGCTTATCGCCGCGATTTGACACCGGTGAACTGCCGCGATCTTGGAGCGGATGGCGCGATGACGGTTCTGTTGAAACAGGCCATACTGCCCAATCTGGTACAAACCATCGAGAACAATCCGGCGCTTGTGCATGGCGGGCCATTTGCGAATATCGCGCATGGCTGCAACTCGGTGATTTCCACCAAGGCTGCGCTCAAGCTCTCTGACTATGTTGTGACCGAAGCCGGGTTCGGTGCTGATCTTGGGGCGGAAAAATTCTTCAACATCAAATGCCGCAAGGCCGGTCTGACGCCGGCCGCTGCCGTAATCGTGGCCACGGTGCGTGCACTCAAGATGAATGGCGGCACGGCCAAAAAGGACCTTGATCGACCGGACGTTGATGCTGTTTTGGCCGGCTGTGCCAACCTTGGGCGGCATGTTGAGAATGTGCGCAAATTTGGCGTACCGGTCATTGTTGCCATCAACCATTTCACCTCGGATACCCTAGAGGAAACGGCTGCGGTCCAAAATTATGTCGAAGCTCTTGGCAGCAAGGCCATCGTCTGCACCCATTGGGCGGACGGTTCAAAGGGGGCGCTGGCTTTGGCAGAAGCCGTCGTTGCCATTACCGAAGAGGCAGCTGCGCCGTTCAATCTGCTCTATGGAGATGAATTGACACTGACCGAGAAGATCAAGGTCATTGCCAAAGAGGTCTATCGCGCTGACTCTGTCATCATTGATCGAAAGGTTCGTGAGCGTCTTGCCCGCTGGCAGGATGGCGGTTATGGCCATCTGCCAGTCTGTATGGCCAAGACCCAATACAGCTTCTCCACCGATCCGGAGTTGCTTGGTGCCCCAGTCGGGTTCGCTGTACCCGTGCGAGAGGTACGGTTGTCTGCGGGCGCCGGTTTCATTGTCGCCATCTGCGGCGAGATCATGACCATGCCTGGCTTGCCGAGGCATCCTGCGGCCCTTTCTATCCACCTTAATGAAAAAGGCGAGATTGAAGGCTTGTTCTAACGAGTCTATAGCTGGTGCAAATTCAGCCAGAAAGCGTATAGAATCACACGTTCTGAAAGAGAGTTTCCCATGACCGCAACACGCATAGACGGCAAGGCGATTGCTGCCGCGCTTAGAGAAAAGATCGCCCTGGAAGGCAAAACGCTGATCGAAGAGACTGGCGTGGTGCCCGGCATTGCTGTGGTCATAGTCGGCGAGGATCCCGCCAGCAAGGTTTATGTTGCTTCAAAGGGCAAGGCCGCCAGGGAATGCAATTTCAAGTCGGTCGAGCATTCTCTGCCGTCAGACACAAGCGAGGAAGCGCTTCTGGCACTCGTTGGCAAGCTAAATGACGATGACAGTATCCATGGCATTCTGGTGCAGCTTCCCCTGCCCGACCACATTGACGAATCCAAGGTGCTCGAACTCATTCGTCCCGACAAGGATGTAGATGGCTTTCATCCGATCAACGTCGGCCTACTGACTGCAGGTGCGCGCGAAAAGGCCATGGTGCCCTGTACGCCTGCCGGGTCTCTCATTCTTGCCAAGCGCTGCCTTGGCGATCTTTCCGGCAAGTCCGCAGTGGTCGTTGGCCGGTCCAACATTGTTGGCAAGCCGATGGCGGCCCTCTTGCTGGCGGAAAGCTGTACAGTGACCATTGCGCATAGCCGCACCAAGGATCTTCCTGATGTTGTGAGGGCTGCAGATATCGTGGTTGCTGCCGTGGGACGACCACAGATGATCAAGGGCGACTGGATCAAGAAGGGTGCATGTGTGATTGACGTTGGCATCAACCGTATTCCAGCCCCGGAGCGCGGCGAAGGCAAAACCCGCCTTGTGGGCGATGTCGATTATGACAGTGCGGCCGAGAATGCCGCCTTCATTACGCCGGTGCCCGGTGGCGTTGGTCCGATGACCATTGCTCTGCTCATGGCCAACACCCTTACCGCAGCGCGGCGCGCAGCCGGACTCGAAGACCTCGATTTCGCGGCGCTTCTGGGCTGAAAGAGATTGGAATGTCGGCGGACATATGACCGCAATGTGCCGTCCACAAAACCTTCTACTGATTGAATAGTCATGAATTTGACCCTATCTTTAAAGGGCCTGAACGGTCTGATGGAGTAAATGATGCCTAACAAAGACGTCACTGAATATCTAATTGCAAAAGTAAAGTCGGAAGGCTTGCTTGAGGGCTACAAACGCGCACGGAAACCAAAGCCGCCCAAACAGAGTGACGATACCTTCCTGAAGGCTGGATATCGCATTCTGGAAGAGACTGGCGCCATGCCACGTGAAATCGAATTGAAAAAGGCCATTGCCGAGCAGTTCGAACGGTTGAGTGAAGCAAAGACGGAAGAGGAAAAGGAAGCCGAATTCCGTAAACTTGCAGAGCTGCAGATGGTTCTGGGTGTTGAGCAGGATGCTCGCCGGAAATTCTATACCGAATAGTTTTCGGCATTCGCTGTTATCAATTCGAGACTGAATAAACCCGCCAATCTGGCGGGTTTTCTTTTGCGCCATACACTTTGAATGACGAAAGCGACGGCTATCAATAGGACCGGCTCATCCGGGTTGATTGTTCAAATGCTTCAAGTGTTCGTGGCGAGCCGCAGTTCACTATCAACACAATGTTCGCCAATATATAATTGCCCTAAATATTTCTTAGGGCAATTATATATCATCACAATATTTTCTAACCCCTAGGCATGCGACCAGACAGATTTCGGGGGTCTCTGTCGCGCCATTCCCGAACCCGGGAGCCCGTCCGCCTGTTCAAAGATGTTAGATTGTTTTGGTTTGCGTAATGTTAATTGGCTCACCGCACGCCATTGACGCTGGCGGGTGGTCTGGAGGGGACCTTTTCTGGTGAATTTTTCTTCGACGGCTGAAGATGCTCGACCTGTTGTATTCCGCACCAGAGACATGAGAGATTGGATCTCTTCAGTTATCGCCTGATCGCTCTATTCGCTCTCTGATTTCAAACGAGGAAGCAATTTGATGGTGATGCACCATGTTCAATAATCTCGATGAAAACTTTGACTGGCCAGAACGCTGGTGTCCCGATTGACTGCTCGATAATCCAGAAGTGTTCAGCCCGAAAGTTACCGATCTTCTTCAGTGAAACCGACCAACCCCAAGTAGAGCAATGAATGTCTCGGAAGTAGGGTGTTGTTATATTGATATATACGATAGTCTAAGTAAAATTTGCGCGATTGATCTGGGAGAAGATCCCATTTCCTCATTGTAAAAAATGTCTAATCCGCTTCGTGCACGAAAATCGCGCAATTTCGGTCATTTTGTGGCGATAATTGCGTCAAATCCGACCGCTTTAAAAATTTAAATTATGCAAAAGTTTTAAATTGCTTTAAATGAAAATGACAAGAAAGACTATAAAGAATCTCTTTTCTTTTGGTATATCATTGTTTTAGCTTTGATCACCTGTCTTTGAAATCTGGAATTTGTAACATTAATGTGAAATTTCCATAGAGACAAAAATCTATTCTTCCGGTTTTGTTTTTGATGATGTAATCTTTGACCGTTGGTTTTTCTGAACCGTATGGTTTGCCGTTTCGTCCAAACGACTGCGCAGGGCCAAACGATGAGGATGACGACCCCTTGGAGTATATGAGGTACCCAGGGACAAGACCCTTAAGTCAAGAGGAAATTTGAAATGGCAACCGGAACTGTTAAGTGGTTCAACCCGACCAAGGGCTATGGCTTTATCGAGCCAGCTGAAGGTGGCAAGGATGCATTCGTGCATATCTCGGCGGTTGAACGTTCCGGCCTAACAACCCTTACCGAAGGTCAGAAGGTTGAATATGAAATGGTTGAAGGTCGCAATGGCAAGGAAAATGCCGATAACCTGAAAGTGCTCGGTTAAAGCGATCTAACAATCCATTGAAGGCTTTGTTATTCGATTGAAACCCTGGTGTGCGCATCGGGGTTTTTTGTTGCCGATTTAGGGTTTCGACTTCGTGTTTGTCGCACACGCGGCCGGTCATAGCCCGACGGTTTCTCTGTAATGGGGGTGGTCTTTATCGCCGCATACTGCTTTCTATCGGATCGATATTTCATGATGCGGGTTTGGTCGGTGGGACAAAATTTCTCAGCAATTTCTACGAATTTTGCTCAAAGCCGGGCGCGCCCTATCAAAGTTGATAGTGGAACTGGTGGTCGTGGTAAGCTAAAATTTTTAGCACGGATGAAAAAGTTCGGTTTTCTTTCGTGTGGGGGCCGTTTCGATCATCTGATTTGAAAACTTGATATTTTTTTTAAAATCTTTTCATCACCTAGTCCGGGTGGTCTACTTAACGTAGATCACCCGGTTTCATTTTTGCAGCCGGATCGATTGCGGTGTGACAATTTTCTTTTGAATGGCAATGGCGGTTGCCAGTAGTCTGTTTGTCGCGTCGAGCTTTTTGAAAATGTTGCTCCAGTGATAGCGTACCGTGGGATGTTTGATGCCCAGTATCGTAGCAATTTCCCAATCGGATTTGCCCTCCGCCGCCCAGGCCAAAATGTCCTTCTCCCTCTGCGTCAGGCTCGGTGTGGCAACATTGGAATGCAGGCTGAGGAATTTGTCGTGGAACATGGAGGCGGCTAGGTAGATGGCGCTGAGTACAGTGTAGTCGTGTGTGGGCTCAACTCTCTCTCGCGAAATCCCGAATCCGGCAACCTCGCCGTAGCGGTTGATAAATGACATGCCAATACCATCGGCGACACCGGCTTCTGCCCCCTGGTCCATGACCAGAGACGATCGTGCCAGCAGTGAAGGGTCGATATGCGGATCGCGACGGAGGCTCTCAACCGCATCTTTCCAGAAGAATGGCACAGGGCGTTTCAGGGAGTATATGCAAACTGGATCGATCTGCTGATAGCCCTGATCGATATAATAACGGATCCAGTCTTCCGGGTAGTCGGTCGCAACGCCATGGAGGGCCTGTTGGCCAATCGATGGATGATCGGTCAGCAGAGTGTAAACGGCATTGTCGTAGCCAAGATCAACCAGATATGTCTTGAACACTTCAAAGGCCGCATCGACGGTCGATGCGTCTTGAATGTTTCGTATGGTTGTTTCAAGACCAATCATTGCCGACATCCGACAAATTACGTTCCGGGGTGTTATAATAGAATACCTATCACACCAGAAATGTCACTTGAATTATTGATGCCAGGATGTGCGGCTGCCGTTTCCTGTCAAGGGCCGATCTTAAAGAGAGGGTTTAGTGAAGCGCACGGTATCTTGTCCGGTTCACTTTCCGGTGCATTTCATCCGTCCCTCGCCGGCTTCATCGAAAGGCTACCTGGAGTGCTGTCTGATGATTTCTTTGACACGTTCGACGGCGTCGACACTCTTTTTGCTGTTGTGCCACAAGTCGGCCGTGACTTTCTGGTGCAGTTCGACAGACTCATGGGCAGAGGTGATGGTCCCTACCCCTACCCTGATGTTGGCGTAGAGCCCAAGACGAAACGGACTGACGGCGACAACGGAGCTGGGTCCGTTTTTCAGGATCTGAAAGCTGGCCCCGGGCAAGGAATCTTCGACCAGCCCGATTTGCACGCCCATCGGCTGGTCCGTCATCAGGCGCAAGATATTTTCGGCCTCGATCATTGCGGCTTCCTTGCGCTCTGAGACAACGTCGTCCGACAGGCCATAGCGCCCTACAAGCCCGGTCAACAGCATCTGTTCCAACTCTGCTGCAGATACCAGGCTGACGATGTTCGGCCGTCGATAGCGATAGGCCGACTTCCGCTCATAGAGGATCTTGAGGATCTGGTCGATTTCCTTATCGAGGCTTTGCTGATTCGGCGCAGCTTCTGGCACACTTTCATGGAGGAGCTGTTTCAGCAGCTTGTCGAAATTGTCTGTGGTAAGCAGGAAAGCAACCGGACCAAACAAGGCTGTGATCTGGTCTGCGACGGCCTCGATCTGCCGCATCCTTTCGAAAAAGTCTTTTGCAGAGGCGATGAATTCGGAACCGACACCGAACAGGGACGCAATGGAAACGTCGAAGAAATCGGCAATCTTGCCCAAGGCATCGACCCGGATCGGGTTGCCGGCCTCGTAGCGATAGATGGCGGCTCGCGAGATGCCGGTGGCAGTAGCAACTTCCTCTGGCGTCAGGCCTTTGCCGACCCGCACCAATCTCAAGCGATCCCCAATATCGAGAGCCGTTTCGTACTGCTTTGCCATCTGGTCTTTCTTTCTTGCTGATTTTTCTGAAATAGCTTCAGCATGACGTATTTGCAAGCTGAAGATGCCAAAAGTCCCTCGCTTGCGGTTCTTTGTATGGTGAGAGCTATCTTCGAAAAACAACCCTAACACGCATTTTAAATCTGCACAAAATTTCGCATAAATCCAGATGTTTTGACAACAATTCTCAAAATTGAGAATATTCTTGACATGGAGAATGGATCATGGAAAACATGACCAAATTGGCAAAACCCCTTTGGCAAGGTGCCTTCCAGCTCAAAACAGTCGCACCCAGAAAGAACGCGGGAGAACTGCATTGATTAAAATTGAAAAGCTCAGCAAGACATATGGGCAGGGTGAAGGCCAGGTCGTGGCGCTGGAACCTCTGGACCAGATGATCAATGAGGGCGAGTTCGTCTCCATCATCGGCCCATCCGGTTGCGGAAAGTCTACCCTTCTGCGTTTGATTGCCAATCTGGAGGCCCCCACTTCCGGCCGCGTTACTCTTGAAACGGCTGGCTTGAAACGTCCAGTTGGCTTTGTCTTTCAAGATGCGGTTCTGCTGCCATGGAAGACTGTTGCAGAAAATATCCGTTTCCCGCTCGATACCAGTGGTGTTCCGCGCAAACAGGCCGACGAGAAGGTCAATGAACTGGTTGAGCTGGTTGGTCTCAAGGGATTCGAGAAGTCCCTGCCCAAGCAGTTGTCCGGTGGAATGCGCCAGCGCGCTGCCATTGCCCGCGCTCTGGCCGATGATCCGCCCATACTGCTGATGGATGAGCCTTTCTCTGCTGTCGACCTGTTGACGCGCGAAACGCTCAATGATGAGCTGAGCCGGATTTGGCAAAAGACCGGCAAGACCATTCTTCTCGTAACCCATTCTGTCGAAGAGGCTGCCTATCTGGGAAGTCGCGTGATGGTGATGAGTCCTCGCCCCGGCAGGCTCAAGGCAACTTATGAAGTCGACCTTCCTTTGCCGCGTGGCGAATGCACCAAGCGGGATCCAAAGTTCCTTGACCTCGTCTCGGAGCTGAGAACGCTCATGCGGGAGATGACCTCATGAAGGGGCGCATCAAACCCGTACTGGAGTATAGTGGTGCTCTTCTGGTTCTGGTTGCTGCGTGGTGGTATGTCAGCGGTCCGATGGGCATGCCAGCCTATCTGCTGCCTTCTCCTGCGTCGGTTGGTTCCCTGTTGTGGGACATGGTTCTCAGTGGCAAGTTGTGGCCCCATTTGGCCTTTACGGTTCAGAACATCCTGATTGGTCTGATCGTCGGGACTATCTTCGGTGTTCTCCTGGCCTATATGTTTTTCAAGACGCCGTCCCTCAGCGATTATCTGGAAGGTCCGTTGGTGGTCATTCAGACTGCTCCTAAAATCGCGATCGCTCCGTTGATCATCATCTGGTTCGGGCTCGGGCTCACCGCAAAGATTGTGCTGATCTTCAGCCTTGTCTTCTTTCCCGTTTTTGCCGGGGCTTTGGCCGGGTTCAGGTCCATTGACAGCCGTCTGCATGACCTTGCACTCCTGATGAACCTTTCCCGCACGCAGCGTTTTCTGCGTATCGATTTGCCAGCCGCCCTTCCCGGCATCTTTGTTGGTATCAAGATTGGCGCCATTCAGGCACTGGTTGGTGCCATTCTGGCCGAATGGATGTCCGGGTCTGACGGGCTTGGTTATCTGATGACCTTCGCAACGGCCACCTACAAAACTCCTTTGCTCTTTGGCGCTGTGCTGTTGACGGCGTTCCTTGGGCTCGCCATGCACGCGATTTTGAACGAGATCGAAGCGCGTTATCTCGCCTGGAGCACGCCTGATGAGCAGTAAGTCAACCCCGACTGCCGAACATCCATTTACCAATGGACGTCCGCCCCATTTGCCTTGTGGGCCCGGCGACATCTACCCCGACGTGCTGTTACCCGGCGATCCGGATCGCGTGGCCCTGCTGGCGGATCAACTGGATGATGTTCAGGATTTCGGCCGCAAGCGCGAGTTCGCTGTCGTTTCCGGTAAATATCGCGGTCACCCGCTTACCATCTGTTCGACCGGCATTGGCGGGTCGTCCACTGAGATTGCTCTCATCGAGCTGTCCTTGCTCGGCGCCAAACGGGTCATACGCGTTGGTGGCATGTCGTCTCTTGTTAAGGAAATCCCGACAGGTTCCTTCCTATGCGTCGACAAGGCAACCGGCTATTCTTCCGTGGCACGGCTCTACTCCGGTGTCGAGAATGGACTTGCTCTTGCCGATGCTGACCTGCACCAGGCTCTGATGTCCACCGATCTCGGCGACGATACGCGGATCTATTCCGGCATGGTCGGCAGCACAGACAGCTATTATTTTGGTCAGGACCGCTCCGTCGTGACGTCCACAACCCAGCCCCCCAAGATCAGCTACCTGAAGGAGTTGCAGGCGCGCGGGGCCGTCGGTGTCGATATGGAATGCCAGACGGTGCTGTCTGTTGCCGCCAGCCTCGGGCTGAAGGGGGCCTGCCTTCTTGGCGTCCATGGCAATCGGGCGACCAATGATTGGCTCGTCGATTACGAACCCACGCAACGCAAACTTCTCGACATAGCTGGTACAGCGTTGGCCAGAACTTCCGACTATCACCAAACCGCAAAGGAAAAACAATAATGTCTTTCACCATCAGAGGACTTGCAGCAACCCTTGCTCTGGTTGCCACATCCATCTTCACCACGGGCGCTTCTGCCGAGGACAAGGTCGTTCTGCAGATCGACGGTAACGTTGTACCCTTCTATGCACCACTCTATGCTGGCGTTGAAAACGGCTTCTTCGCCGATCAGGGTATTGAAGTTGAATTTCTCTATGGCGGCGCATCCGACATTCTGACCAACATTGCTGCCGGCAACGTTGATTTCGGCTTCCCCAACGGCGACGCTGTCGTCGCAGCTGCTTCCAATGGTCTGCCGATCAAAGTTGTTCACACCACCTATCAGCGCGGCATCGGCGCCCTGCTTGCCAAAAGCTCCAGCGGCATCAAGACTTACGCCGATCTGAAAGGCAAGACTGTTGCTGTTACCTCACTGGGCAGCCCGAACTATCTGCAGCTGCAGGTCGGCCTTGCCAAAGCTGGTCTGACCCTCGACGACGTAAAGGTTGAAGTTGTTTCTTCCGGTGCGATTGTCCAGACGCTGCAGTCTGACGATGTCGATGCCATCATCTTCTCCGAGCTGCGCAAATATGCTCTGGAAGCCAATGGTTTCGAAGTCAACATGATCCTGTCCAACGACTTCCTGCCGTCCTTTGGCAACGTGCTCGTCACCAGCTCCAAGCTGCTGGCTGACAATCCCGATCTGGTCAAGCGCATGACCAACGCTGTTACCGCATCCTATGCATGGGTCATTGATGGCCATATCGATGATGCGCTGCAGATCTCCATGGACAAATACACCCCGACCTGGACCGACCAGAAAGCCATGCTGTCGACTGCATTCGAAAAGACCTTCGTTGCTTCCGTATGGCAGAGCGCTCTGACCAAGGAAAAGGGCCTCGGCGCAGCTGACCTTGATGCATGGCAGAAGAACATTGATATTCTGACCGAGTACAAAGTCATCTCCGGTGGTGCGAAAGCCGCTGACTTCGTTGTCGATCCTTCCGATATCAAGTAGTCGCTCATGTTCTTGAAAGCCATCATAGGCCTCGTTGGAATCGCCGTGCTTTGGGGCGCGGCGGTTCCGATTTTCGATGTGCCACACTATCTGCTTCCCGGTCCCATTGAAGTGGCTGAGCGGATCATTTTCCTGTTTCAGAGGGGAGATCTGGCATGGCACATCTATGTGACGCTTTCGGAAGTTTTTGGCGGGTTCATTCTGGGTGCAGTCGTCGGTATTGCGGCCGCGTTGGTCTTCTCGCGCTTTCCCATTGTAGAGCGGGTGTTGACACCGCTCATCCTGCTGCTACAGACCATTCCCAAGATCGCAATTGCACCACTTCTGCTGTTGTGGCTTGGCCTTGGTGCTTCACCCAAAGTTGCACTTGTGGCTGTTGTAACCTTCTTTCCCGTCATGACCGCGATGCTCTCGGGCATTCGCTACATGAACAAATCCTATTCGGATCTGTCTGTTGTGCTTAGATTGTCCCCATGGCAGAGATTCTGGCACATCGAATTGCCAGCCGCCATTCCAACGCTCTTCGCCGGAGCAACCGTGGCAACCACGCTGGCGATGACAGCAGCCGTCATCGGCGAGTTGATGGGCGCCAACAAGGGCATGGGGTTTGTACTGGCCACCGGTCAGGAAAATGCCGATACCGCTACGGTGATGGGCATGGTCATTCTCTTGTCCTTCGTCGGCTGGGCACTGTTCGCCATCCTCGATTATGGCCGTCGGCGAGTTGAGGACCGCTTCCTTTAGGCGATGCTGAAAGGCCCGTCAGTTGGCGGGCCTAGCTACTCTTTTCCCTCTAGCGCTTGCAAAGGCCTTTTACCCCGTCTCCACGAATGCGAAGGATGCCGGAGCCGTGCATCTTCAGGGTCGGTCAAAGGCAAAAACGAATTCCAGCGGTCCCCTCCTACAGGTGGCCTGCTTTTTTGTGGTTCGGCAAAATTGGTTGGGGGATCTATAAAGCGCTATCCGCACTATCTGGTGCGCCATGCCGCGGATGCTGTGGGCGCGTGTATTGTGGCGTGATGCCTTGTGAGGCTTGTCTGACCAGACGGAGGTTGCATGGTGCCGTTGAGGCGATCCTTGGCAAGAGGATCGCCTTCCAGCCACCAAACGGCTCTTGAAAGAGACGCTGTCGATTGATCAGGAAATTTGAGGAACGATTTCCTTGGCGACACTGTTGAGTGCTGCCACTTGTGCCTCGGCCGTACCGGACCCAAAGGCTTCACCAAGCAGTTTGGTGTAGTTTTCGATACGGTCATACTGGTCCTTGGCAACAGCGCTGCTCAGAGGTTCCCGGTCGAACTTGTCTGCAAAATCCTGGGCGATGATGCCGAACAGGAAGTAGCAAGCGGCATGGTCAGGGTTTGACACAGCCTTTTCGCGGGCGACACTGGCGCATTTCTTGTAGGCGCTGACGCCCTTGCTTCCTTCGATAAGGATGTCGAGTAGTTCTTTGAACATTGTTTTGCCTTTCCGTATGTGTGGCTCTAGTGTGCGGTTTGTTGTGTATTGAGAGGCCTTGTGGCCATTGATGCAGGGCGGGTCCTGCACGTCGGGGACGTAATCAGGAGACTTCGGCTGTTTTTCAGCTCTTTGCCTCCATGAGATAGGTGTAGATGATCTCCGTTGCGATCATGAAATCTGGGATGTCCATGGCTTCGGCGGGGTTGTGAGACCCGTTTCGGTTCCTGACAAAAACCATCGCTGTCGGCACGCCGGCATTGGCGAAAACGGCGGCATCATGACCTGCGCCCGAAGCCATCACAAAGGGCTCCAGACCGATGGTTTCCATGGCAGATTTCATTCCCTCGACAATTGTCGGGTCACTGAGAGCTGGAGCGGTGAGCAGTGTGTCGTCCAGTTCGAAACTTACTCTGCGCTCGCGCTCGATTGTCCGCATTTCCTGCGCCAGTAGCTCCTGCATGGCCTTAAGCACATGAGAACTCTGGCTACGGATGTCGAGGCTGAAATCCACCCAGTCTGGTATGCGAGACAGTGCATGACGTTCAACATCGGTTGAGACGATGCCACTTGTCAGGACCAGATCATCGCCTTTTTGAAGAATGGTCAGCCAGCTTTCATCAAGGCGGGTCAAAAGGTCGGCCAGCGCCAGAACGGGGTCTCGGCGAAAGGCTCGAGGCACTGCGCCTGAATGCCCTGCCTCACCAACGCAGCGGATCTTCTGATGGCGGAAGTTGCCGCGAATGCCGGATACCACAGCGGCGGGCAGATCTTTTTGAACCAGCAACGGGCCTTGCTCGATATGAAGCTCGATGTATGCGCGCACGGATTTTGTATCGAGCAGCGGTTGGCCATCCCTTACGGCTGCCATGTCGATCCCGACGGCTTCCATATGTTCATCGAGCGTTTTCCTGTCACCCTTGTGGCGGGCTCGCAGTTCCTCTGGCGTCAAGCGACCAAGCAATGCCTTCGAGGCGATGTAGCACGGCCCGAACCAGGCACTTTCCTCACCGCGCATGGCCAGAACTTTTACCGGCTGTGCGAAGCGCAATCCCTCATTCTGGGCCCGCACCAGACACATCAGCCCAGTGATGACACCAGCCAAACCGTCGAAGTTTCCACCTTGCGGTACGGTGTCGACGTGGGAGCCGACGATCACAAAAGCCTCGGCGTCTGTGTCGCACGGTAGGGAAAAGACGGCGTTTTGGCCTGCATCATAGGAAACATCAAGACCATGGCTCTCGGCAAAATCCGCCAGATAGGCCAGCGTGCGTGTCTCCAGCTCCGAGAAGGCCGGTCGGCTGATGCCCTGTACGTCCGCTGAAAAGGCCGCTATCTCGTCAAAAAGTTGCGACGCAATGGCCTGATAGTCGGTGTGGGTGTTACTCGGAATCATGGACAGGGATAGTGCGGTCATTGTGCTGCTTCCAAAAATACGATGCCATCGGAGGCTTCCTCATCGCGGATCGAGCCTGTGAGGTCAGAAACACCGACAAGGCCCTGACTTTCGACATAGGCGGCAAGGTCACGAATGATCTGCACCATGGCAGTCGGGCGGATAAAGGTTGCGGTCCCCACCTGGACAGCAGATGCCCCAGCGATGAGATATTCGATGACATCCTCGACCGTCGAAATGCCGCCACAGCCGATGATCGGGATATCGACGGCTTTTGCGCACTGGTAGGTCATGCGAAGGGTGATGGGTTTGAGGCCCGGGCCGGACAGCCCCCCCATCAGATTGCCTAGCTTTGGTTTGCGGGTACGGATATCGATGGCCATAGAAAGGAGCGTATTGGCAACGACGAGGGCGTCAGCCCCTGCCCCTTCCGCTGCGAGTGCGACCTCCGTCGTCTCGCCAGTGTTCGGTGACAGCTTGGCCCATAGCGGCAGATCCGTTGCAGACCTGAGCCTTCTCATGACCTCTTCGGTGGTTGAGGGACGCATGGCGAAGGCCTTGCCATCGGCCTCAATGTTGGGGCACGAGATGTTGACCTCAATGGCTGCCACGCCGGGAACGCTGATTTCCTCGCACAGGCGTGCAAACTCGTCGGCACTGCCCGCCGAGATGCTGACGACGAGTGGCGTGTCATACTGATTATAGAAGGGAACGACTTCGGATTTGAAATAGTCGACGCCCTTGCTAGGGATACCGATCGAATTCAACATTGATCCCCGCACTTCGCAGACACGAGGCGTTGGATTGCCTCCGCGAATGTCGCGCGTGATCGTCTTGGTCACATGTGCGCCAAGCATGCCGATGTCGAAAACCTTTGCCAGATCTTCCGAAAAGGTTCCGGAGGCCGGCATGATCGGGTTCTGAAGACGCAGGGAACCGACAGTTACGGAAAGATCAGTCATGCAATGGCCTCTTGAAGATCGAATACCGGGCCTTCCTTGCAGACCCGCTCATTGACAATTCCGCCATTGCGACGGAAAGACCGGACGCAGCACTGACACATGCCAACGCCACAGGCCATCTGTTGCTCAAGGGCTATCTGGCCGGGGATTCCGTATCGTGTGCTTATGGACTGCAACAGATGCAGGATCCGGCTGGAACCGCAGGTGTAGAAGGCGTCTACATCTTCGTTTGTGATTTGCTGCTCGATCAGACGTTCCAGATTTTGGACGCTGGATGTACCTTCGCTGTCCGTGACAGGGATGACGTTTGCGCCGAGTTCACGGAAATGATCGATCGACATCAATACCTCGGGCGATCTGGCGCTGCAAATTGCCGTCAGCTTGCGCCCCATCAGCCGGGCCTTATGGGCCAATGGTGCCAGTGTTGCCAGCCCGACGCCACGTGCAACGACCATCAGGTGCTGCCAGTCATCCCGAATTTCAAAACCATGCCCAAGCGGGCCGACGACATTCAACGCCTCTCCCGGCTCCAGGGACGCAAGGGCGGCAGTACCCTCGCCGGCTATCTTGTAGAGAAAATGCAGCTCACCGGTGTCTGGATAGTATCCATAGATGCTCATGGGGCGGCGGAAATAGGGCTGCAGCTCGCTCGTGCTCGGACAGAGCAAATGAAAGAACTGCCCCGGCTCGCAATCGAGAATCCGTGACGGAGCATCCAGCACCATCCGCTTGTATTCGCGATTGATCGTTATGTTGCTTTTGACAACACAGGATGTCTCGTAAATGCGTTTGAATCCGATATCGATGGTCATTGTTCTCTCTGAAATAGAAAATGGGTCTCGCTTCGCTTCAAGTCCGGGCTTGAAACGAAGAAAGCTGGCAAAAGGAAATTGTTTTGAAAGGGGAGATCGGAAAACGATCAGGAACGGAGAGCCAAGCACCATCGGCGATTGTTCGCTCGATGCAGACGCAAGAGAGATGGCCAAGTCAATGCAATGCGGTCAGCCTTGCGGCGGACCATGGATGGAAGCATGGAAAGAGAGGAAGCAAGCGTCAGGCTCTGTTTCTGGATCGATTTGATGCACCAGATCCGCACAGTCAGCGCTGTATGCGTCGGATGCCCGGCGCCGCGACAAAAGCTCGAAAAGGGAAGAGTCATCTCTTGTTCCTAGTTCCAGTATTGCTAAGATGAGAGCTTACCCCTCAAAATCAGGATCGGTCAAGACAATTCTCATATTTGAGAATTTTTTATCCAATATCTCGAAAACGAAACATAATGCTGTCAACTTTGCGAGGCAAATCTCTGTCATGCCTCCCGTGGAATGTCGGCGATTTCTCCGCCTTTGCAAAGATGGGCAAGGCCCGATAGCGAAATGACGCGATGCTAGAATCCTTACGCAATCCGCGCCGTAGCATCCATCGCAAGCGCGCCATCTTCTCTTTGAGCCCAGAGCCTGAAGGCTTTTTTATCGCCTTCGGGGGTCCCATGCACGGTGAACCGCTCCGAGTCGAAGATGGTTGAGACAGCCCGGAAATTGAACTCCTGTACCGTCGCAGAAGGATATTCTCTTCTCAGCAAATCAAGAAGCAGGGTCGCGATCAGAGGGCCATGCACGACCAGCCCTTTATAGCCCTCGGACTGGACGCAAAAGGGTTGGTCATAGTGGATGCGGTGGCCGTTGAAAGTGAGTGCCGAATAGCGGAACAGCAACACCGGGTTCGGATCGATTTCTCGTGAAAACGCACTGTTCTCCGGCGCCAATGGCACTGCTGGCGGGGTTGCTCCGGGGGCCGCCTGCTCGCGATAGACGATGTCATGTTCTTCGTCTACGCCAAGTGTATCGCCGTCAAACACCTGATGGCCGACTGTCACGAACACCAGTTGGCCGGAGCGGCCAGATTTGGCCTTGATGGCCTTGATGGTTGATATCTTGCGAAGCTTGTTGCCGATGGGCATGGCAGACAGGAATTTGAGCCGGCTACCGGCCCACATCCGACGTGGCAGGGCCACCGGCGGCAAAAAGCCGCCAAGGGCCGCATGTCCATCGTAACCAGCCTCTGAAAGCCTGAAAATCGGCAGGAAATGCAACCAGTGCCAGAGCGGGGGCAAGGCTGTTCCGATCGTATATTCCGGATCATCCCTATCAAGTGTGGCAGCTAGGGCATTGGCAGGAAAGGACGCTATAACTTCTTCGCAAGTTTCGGTTCGCCCGATCCATTCCTCTAGCTTTGACATATCCATGGCGCAATTCCCTGTTATCGATCACGCCCTTAGATTATGCACATCGGGTGTGGTTGTGAACCATGGGTGCAAAGGCAAAAGACAAAGCCCACAACGTGATGGCGTGTGGGCAAACTCCCATATCACTGATCTTGCCATGGTCGCCTTCTGACTTGCCGCAAGTTGTCTGTGGGGCAAGAAGCTTTGGGTGACATCTAATGGCCCTTTCCTATCGCGCCCAAATGCATCAATATCTGGCCGGAGATAAACAAGGTACGGATTATGAATTTGATCGAAGAAATGTCCATCCCATCTGTCATTGCGGCCGAAATCGGCTGTCAAGCAAAACAGGTCATCGCAGCAGTCGAGCTCATCGACAATGGAGACACCATTCCATTCATCGCGCGATACCGCAAGGAAGTGACCGGTGGACTTGACGATATCCAACTGCGCAAGCTGGATGAGCGGCTCATTTACCTCCGAGAATTCTCAAAGCGCCGGGAAGCTGTGCGAAGCGCAATCGAGGCTCAGGGCAAGCTGACGGATGAAATCCTCGCCCGCCTCGCCAAGGCGACGACCAAGGCCGAACTGGAAGACATCAATGCTCCGTTCCGCGTCAAGGTGAAGACCAGAGCGCAGAAGGCAATCGACAATGGTCTGCTGCCGCTTGCCGATGCCATTCTCGAAAAGCCCGCCAGTGACCCCGAGGCGCTGGCCAAGCCGTTCCTCGGCGAGAAGGTTGCTGACATCAAGGCGGCGCTGGATGGTGTGCGTGATATCCTGTCTGAACGGTTTTCCCTCCATCCCGATACCACTGCAAAGATTCGCCCTGTCGCCAAGAAGACAGCGCGTCTGAAAGCATCTGTCGTGAGTGGCAAGGAAGAGGAAGGCAACAAGTTTGCCGACTATTTTGATCACACCGAAAACTGGTCCAAGGCACCAAGCCACCGCATTCTGGCGATGATGCGCGGACAGGAGGCTGGCGCCCTGTCCCTTGATATCGAGTTCGATGACGAAGCGGTTGCCTTTTCCAAATCGGCCATTGTCAACGACAACAAGATTCCCTCTGGCAATGCCTTTCTTGACAAGGTCATCGATTGGACCTGGAAGGTGAAATTCACAACAAGGCTTGTCTCTGAAATGACCGGCGAAATGCGGGAACGGGCCGAGAAGGAAGCCATCGACGTATTTGTCACCAACCTCAAGGCTCTGCTGATGGCAGCACCTGCGGGCATGAAAGCGACGATGGGGCTTGACCCGGGCATTCGTACTGGCGTGAAGGTGGCTGTTGTTGATGCAACGGGCAAGCTTCTGGCGACCAGCACCGTCTACCCTTACGCGCCACGCAATGATGTTCGGGGGACGCTCAGCGAGCTTGGCGCTCTCATCCGTCGGTTTGGCGTCGAACTGATCGCGATCGGCAATGGTACGGCCTCGCGGGAAACCGATGCGCTGGTGGCTGAGCTGCTGAAAGGAATTGATGGCAAGAAGCCGACCAAGGTCGTTGTCAGCGAGGCCGGGGCTTCGGTCTATTCAGCGTCTGAATTCGCCTCACGTGAGTTCCCGGATCTCGATGTGTCCCTTCGCGGGGCGGTTTCCATAGCACGCCGGTTGCAGGACCCTCTGGCCGAACTGGTGAAAATCGATCCCAAGGCCATTGGCGTCGGGCAGTATCAGCATGATGTGGATCAGACGCGTCTCGCGCGGGCCCTGGCTGGGGCTGTCGAGGACGTGGTGAATGCTGTCGGGGTCGATGTCAACACCGCATCCCCCGCCCTGTTGTCCTATGTCGCCGGTGTCGGGCCATCGCTTGCCGAGTCCATCGTCAGCTACCGGGACAGCAATGGCGTCTTCACCAAGCGGTCCGAGCTGAAGTCGGTTCCAAGGCTCGGCGACAGGACCTTCTCACAATGCGCCGGGTTCTTGCGGGTGATTGGCGGATCCGAACCGCTCGATGCGTCAGCTGTCCATCCAGAAGCCTATAAGGTGGCCCGAAAAATTGTTGCCGACTGTGGCCGCGATCTCAGGGAGATCATGGGTGATGCCAACAGTCTCAAGAGTGTCGACCCTGCGAAATTTGTCACCGGAGAGTTCGGTATACCGACCATCAAGGACATCATCGAGGAATTGCGCAAGCCGGGTCGCGACCCGCGCCCGCAGTTCAAGACGGCGACATTCATGGAAGGCATTCATGAGATTTCCGACCTGCTGCCAGGTATGCGTCTTGAGGGCACCGTGACCAACGTTGCTGCCTTTGGTGCGTTTGTCGACATCGGCGTTCATCAGGATGGGCTGGTGCATATCTCGCAATTGTCCGACAGCTATGTCTCTGATCCGTCCAAGGTCGTCAAGGCCGGTCAGGTCGTCAAGGTCGTGGTTACCGCTGTCGACGTTAAGGCCAAACGCATCAGCCTGTCCATGAAGTCGGCGCCGGAAATTGGCGAAACGTCTCGCGGACGGAAGCCTGACCAGCGCTCACAGCAAAAAATGCCCCAAAACCGACAAGGCAAGGACAAGGGCAAAGGCGAAGGTATGGGACAGTTGGGAGAAGCTCTTGCCAAGGCGCTACGCAAGTAGCGCGACTGGCACGGCAATTGGTACGTCAGCAAGTCTCATGTGAAAACGCTATTTGGTTCGACAAAAAAAGGAAGACTCCATTCGAGGCTTCCTTTTTTTCATTTGCAATGAAATCGCTCTCCGGCCTGCTTCAGGCTCGGGGGAATTTGGCGCCTAGCGTATCTGGAAAGAAGCAGCGTTGCAGGGATGATCCAGAAGGACCTTCAGCTCGGCATCCAGTTTCATCATGGAGATCGATACACCGGACATGTCAAGGGAGGTGCAGTAGCTTCCTGTCCAGCTTCGGGCAACATGGACATTGCGCGCCTTCAGTCGCTGGCGAACGCGGCGGGCGATAATGAGCAATTCCATCATCGGTGTTGCTCCCAGAGAATTGACCAGCAGCGCCACTTCATCGCCACGCTCGGGGGCCATTTCCGCCAGAATGCGGTCAACCATGATGTCTGCGGTGTCATTGGCGCTGACCAGAGGCTGGCGGGCGATGCCAGGTTCGCCGTGAACACCCACGCCGACTTCCAT
Organism: uncultured Cohaesibacter sp.; assembly: GCF_963666525.1. Classification (NCBI taxonomy): domain Bacteria; kingdom Pseudomonadati; phylum Pseudomonadota; class Alphaproteobacteria; order Hyphomicrobiales; family Cohaesibacteraceae; genus Cohaesibacter; species uncultured Cohaesibacter sp. The sequence goes on along the minus strand of NZ_OY762905.1, from coordinate 5,044,439 downwards.
TTCATTTTCACCGATCAGAAAGGTGGGGCGTCGCGTCTCCGGCATGGAGCAGGGTTCCAGTGCCACACCGACGGTATAGGTTTCGCGGTTGGCCTTCCGTGCCAGTTCCTCGACCCTCTCGATGGGCAGCATCTGGTCGCAGGCGGCGCCGGCGATCTTGAAGACAAAAACGTTGCCAGCTACCCCGCGGCGGCTTTCGCGGTCTTCCTTGCGCGAGGACGCAATATCATCCGTGGTGATGACGGTGCGCACATCTATGCCTTCGCGTTTGGCCATGTCTGCGGCCATTTCAAAGTTCAAGATATCTCCGGAATAGTTGCCGAACAGATAGACGACCCCTGCCCCACCATTTGCCGCCCTCGTGCATTCGAGGATGGGCATGGGAGGAGGCGACGCGAAAATGTTGCCTATCGCAACGGCATCGGCGAGGCCCTTGCCGACATAACCATAGAAATAAGGGTCATGTCCGGCACCCCCGCCGATGACCAGCCCGACCTTGCCCGCACGAGGGCCATCCTGGGCTACAAGTGCGCGGTTGGATTTGCGCGCCGGTTTCAGATACTGGGCATATTCAAGAACGGCCCCTTCCAGCGATTCATCAACCGCATCTTCGGGTTCGTTGAGGAATTTCTTGACCCGGGTACGCTTGATGGATTCAGTTGGCTCGGCGACTTCCTTTTCGGGTCGGATCGATCCCTTCTTGCCGTCAGCGCTCAGAATGCCAAGACCGGTTGTCGCGTCAGTGATGAGGATGTTGACAAATCCGCCGCGCAAAGTGGCCAGAATGGCTGGCACCTTGTCCGTGCCACCGGCGATGCCGATCCGCTGCTTGACCCGAGCCAACTGGCCAAGGGTGATGCCGATCGTACGGTCTTCCAAGGGGCCCTTGACGAGTTTGCCACGCTCATTGATGTAGCGACCGGCAATGGCTCCGACTGCAGTGGAATAGGCATCGCGAAGCTCGGGATCATCATGGAAGAACCCGGAGCTGTGCAACGTTGAATTGGGCCTCAAAGAGGCAATGCCGAAGACAATGCAGTTCAGCTGACCAAGAGTTGCGAGCTGTTCCCTAACCAGTGGCTCGCTGGTCAGGATATCGCGCAGATCAGGGCTGGAGACGATCGCCGGGGCGGAAATCGGCACACATTCTGCCCGAATGGCGGCTGCCATCTTTGTCGCGCACGCGGCGGGCGTGAAAGGCACATGGCCAGAGGTCGTACCTGTGGCCTGAACAACCCTCACATCTTGAAGATTGTCGATATTGAGTGCCTGGGCTGATGCCAGAACAGTCCGGCCCCAGCCGACACCTATCGTGTCGCCAGATCTCAGAATGCCCTGCAGGACCTGGGCGCCTGCAGCGCCAAGGCGGTCGATCAAAGACCTGTCACCACCATCGCCGGGGATGACCAGACAGTCTCTCAGCCCGAAATGCTCTTTGAGCGCCTTAGATATCGTAAGGGTCTTGAGATGCTCGGTTTCAATGGAAATGTTGACCAGACCGCGGGTCCTAGCGTCGGCGAGATAGGATATTACTGTAGCGCGCGAAACTCCGATTGTCCGCGCGATGTCGCCTTGCGTCATACCCTCTTCGTAATAGAGCCAGCTGGCCCACAGCAACGGATCATTGCCAAATCGCAATGGCATGACCAGATCGGGCTCGGAACCTGTCTTTTCGGGGCGAGCGGCACTCAGCCGCTTCTTTGGGGGCATTAGAGCGCCCTCTGCTCTAGAATATTTGCAAAGCTGTCGATGATGATGGCGGCGGAGGCTGCCCCTGGATCGATGTGCCCAAGGCTGCGCCCGCCAAGGCGTGCCGCACGGCCGCGCATGGCCACCATGGACCGTGTACTTTCCACGCCGCGATTGGCCGAGGTCCGGATCTCAGACAGAATGACCTCAAGCGGCGCATTCTCCTGCCTGAGGTTCTTGATTGTCTGTACTACAGGAAGCCATACATCCATCATGGTCTTGTCGCCCGCAATTGCCTTGCCACGCGCACCGATCCCGTCAGAGATGGCAACCAGAATCATCAGAGCTTGGTCTGCATCCATCGCCGAACGATTGCCCGCAAAATCTCCCGCCGCAATCAGGCCGGAGGCATAAAGCGGGCCGGGAGTGGCACCAACCGCTTCCAGAAAGCTCTCAGCGCAGGACCTGAAGAGCGTCGACATGTCATGGGACTGAACATCGATTTCATTCAATGCTCTGACGATGGCGGAAAAGCCGCGCGACATGGTGTAGCCATGATCGCCATCGCCGATCTCTCCGTCGAGCTGACCGAGATAATCGGCCGCCTCTTTCATGCGCGTCGCAGCTTCTCTGAGAAACGCAACGATATCGTCAATTTCCACCTGTTTCATGCAAGATTTTATATCCCAAGGGCGTCTGCTCCGCAACAGACACACGACCCAAAACTGCGTCTGGGCGTGCAGATTTGCACCAGATCTCTCAGACAAAACAGGTGGAACGAGACGCCGCGTCTTGCGCGACGCCTGAGGGTGTTACGGAAAGCCGGTTGTCTTCCGTTCAATCAAGACGTGCCGTGATGCTGTCGGCGAATGCCGTCAGGATCATGCAACAGGATGTTGCTCCGGCATCTAGAACACCTCGGGACCGCTCACCAAGTCGGGCAGAACGCCCGAGTTTGGCGACCATGTCGATCGTGCTGTCCCTACCGACGGCAGCGGCTGCCTTCATGGCGTCCAGCGCTTCGGGGAAACTCTTGCCCTCGGCAGTGGCGGCCTTGAGGGCATCCAGTGCCGGAGACAGGGCATCCATAAGCGTCTTGTCACCAACCTTTGCATTGCCGATGCCCTGAATACCATCGAGCCCAGCCTGCAGCATCGCGGTGAAGCTTTCCGCATCAATAGTCTCGGTATCACCAAGCGATTCGGCCATATCCGAGAACATCATGCCGTAAAGAGGACCCATGGAACCGCCGATTTCGGACATCAGCACGTCGGAGAGGATCTCCATTGCCTCGGTCAATGTCCCATCCGGATCCAGACGTTCAGCTGCACGGCCAAAGCCCTTGGCCATGTTGATGCCATGGTCGCCGTCACCAATCTTGCCGTCGATTTCCGACAGGTAAGCCTTGTTGGACACAATCACTTCGGCAATGTCTGCAACGATCTTGCCTGCACCCTTGTTCGGAATTCCCTGCATCCTATTGTCTCCCTTAAAAGCCCGGACAGTTGGTTTCGGCGTCCAGCAGCGGTTTGAGCTCTTCGTCGAGAGCCATGACCGTCAGTGTAGCTCCGACCATCTCAAGCGACGTGAAATAATTGCCCACGAAAGCCTTGTGGATCTTGAGACCCCGTTCCTCGATCTTGGTCGCCATGCGATCATAGAGCACATACAGCTCATTGATAGGGGTGGCGCCTAGGCCGGATACAAGGACCGCCACTTCGGTGCCAGCAGGCAGGTTGTGGTCATCAAGTACGACCTTCACCATGTCATCGGCAATCTCGTTGGCGGACTTGAGATCTTCAACGCGGACGCCTGGTTCGCCATGGTGCCCGATGCCGACTTCCATTTTTCCCGGTTCGATCAGAAAGTTGGGGTGGCCGACAGCTGGCAAAGTGCATGGGCCAAGACCAAGGCCGATGGAACGGCAGTTGTCGATGGCCTTCTGAGCGGCGGCAATCACTTCTTCCAGAGAAGCGCCGGTTGCAGCCTTGGCTCCGCCGATCTTCCACATGAAGATTTCACCGGCCACACCGCGCCGTTTCTCGCGCTCCTCTGCAGGAGCTGAGCAGACGTCGTCGTTGGCCACAACGGTTGCAACCTCGATGCCGTCCTTCTTGATCATCTTGCTGGCCATTTTGACATTCATGTTGTCGCCAGCATAGTTGCCGTAGAGTACGGCCACACCGGCGCCACCGTCGGCCGCCTTGATGGCGTCAAGGAAGCTCTTCGCGGTCGGAGACGAGAACAGTTCGCCAACCGCCACCGCATCGAGCATGTTCTTGCCCGTGTAGCCGATGAAGGCTGGCTCGTGACCCGAGCCACCGCCGGTAACGATGCCGACACGCCCTTTTTCGCCAGCAAAATTGGAAACCACGACCCTGTTGTTACCTTCGTGAAGACGAACAACGTCGTTGTGTGTCCGGACAAACCCGGCGACGGTTTCGTCAACGATGTCATCGGGATTATTGATAAAACGTTGCATGATACTGCCCTTACTTGATGGTGTAGCCGCCGTCGATGACGAGATCGGCGCCGTTGAACATGGCTGCTGCATCCGATGCCAGGAAGACGGCAACCGCAGCAACTTCACAAGGCTCGGCGAACCGGCCAACCGGGATCTGCTTGATGGCGTCGACGCCCTTCTGTCCGGCCCAGGCGGATTTGCCCAGTTCGGTCAGCACAACGGTTGGGGACACACTGTTGACGTTGATGCCATATTTGCCCCATTCGAGGGCAAGCGTCTTGGTCATGCCGCGAATGGCGAATTTCGAGGCGCAATAGGCAACATGTTCGTCAATGGCAACAGAGCCAGCCTGGGATGCGATGTTGATGATGCGTCCGCCGCCCTGCTTGATCATGACCTTGCCCACCGTCTGGGCAACGATGAAGCTGCCGGTGAGGTTGACGTCCATGGTAAGCTTCCAGGCGTCGAGGCTCAGCTCTTCAGCCGGGGCTAGCGCGACAATACCGGCGCTATTGACCAGAATGTCGATGCGACCGAAGGCGTCGACAACGGCCTTGACCGCAGCTTCAACGGATGCAGCGTCTGCGACATTGCAGGATACAGCGATGGCATCTTTGAGCTCTTTCGCCTTGGCTGACGCCGCCTCTTCTTTCAGATCAACAATGGCAACGCGCACGCCCTTTGCGTTCAATGCATCGGCGATAGCAGCTCCGATACCAGAGGCTGCTCCGGTCACGAAAGCGGTTTTCCCGGTTAGTGGGAAGTCGAAATCGAGGGTTTCAGGTCCCGATGACATGGCTATATCCTTTGGTAATTTCTATGCCCTGTGGGTTTGGGCCCTGTCCGGAAAGACCTATTCTTTCCGGACAGGTTTCGTTATTCCGTATGGTTCAGGTCAGACTACTGACGTTTAGCCAGCAGGGCGTCGGCATTGTCGAGGGTGACCGGGGTCCAGGGAACGCTATATTCTGCGTCTTTACCGCCATTCCAAGGCATGTCCGGATACTGTTTCCAGATTTCCGACATCGGTTCGTAGTCTGGCTGGACAGCCTTGATGGCCAGATCAAGAGCACCCTGAGCCTGTGCTGCGCCGTCCTGAAGGATGGAAGCCATTTCGTTGTTCTTCACTGCCATCAGAGCGTCGGTCACGCCATCGATACCGGCGATGGCGAAGTCTTCGACCTTGAGGCTTGCGGACTTGATGGCTTCGATGGCACCCAGTGCCATTTCATCGTTCTGACCGATGACACCGGCAATGTCACCCGGATGAGCGGTCAACCAGTTTTCCATCAGGTTCTGGGCTTCTGCACGCGACCAGTTGGCGGTTTTCTTTTCGAGAACCTTTACGTCCGGGCATTCAGCGAGTGCCTTTTCGTTGCCTTCGAGGCGCTGGATCTGGGCAGACTGACCAATCGGGCCTTCGATGATGACGACGTTGCCCTTGCAACCGATCTTGTCGAGTACATATTTGGCTTCCATGTAGCCTGATTCAACGTCGTTGGAACCGACGTAGGAGTTCAACAGGTCGCTATTAACGCGGGTGTTGGAGCCGAAGACCGGGATACCGGCATCATGGGCAGCCTGAACGGCGGCAGCACCGGCTTCAATGTCGATTGGCACGAAGATGATCGCGTCGAAATTCTGCGTGATCATTGTTTCGAACTGTTCCTGCTGTACGAGGGCGTCGTAACGGCCGTCGAAGATGGTCAGATCAACGAGTTTCTGTTTGACTGCCGGGTGTTCTTCCAGAGCGTGAGCCCAGATCTGCATGAATTCGGCATTGAGGCCATAAACAGCCGCACCGATCTTTGGCATGTCCTTCGCACCGGCTGCGGTGCTGGACATCAATGCGGCGGCAATTGCCAGGGATTTTATCAGTTTAGACATTGTGCTTCTCCTCCAAAGTTTGCACAGTTCATCTGATAACCCGAACCTTCGGGTTCCAAATTTCCGGGATATTCCAGTAAGTTAAGCGTTCTTCTGACGAGCCTGGTCGAGCATGACAGCTGCGACGATCAGAGCTCCCTTGATGACTTGCTGGTAGTAGGATTCAACCCCCATGAGATCGAGGCCGTTGTTGACGACAGCGATCAGCAGAGCGCCGATCAAAGTACCGGTAACACGTCCCACCCCTCCAAGAAGGGAGGTGCCGCCGATAACTACCGCAGCAATAGCATCCAGCTCGTATGCGATGCCTGCCTGTGTCAGAGCCGAGCCGGTCCGGGCTGCCAGGATCATGCCGGCCAGACCTGCAAGGCCACCCGAGATGATGTAGACAGTCATGATGACGCGACGGACGTTGATGCCGGATACGCGAGCTGCATGCGGGTTACCACCGACTGCATACACCCTGCGGCCAAACCGCGAGGAAGACAGCACCCAGTAGGATACGATAAAGACAAGAGCGAACAGAACAACGGGCATGGGAACACCAAGTATGTCATCCCGTCCGATGAAGCGGAAGCTGTCTGTGAGGGCCGGAACAGGCTGACCGCCGGCATAGAGCAGCGTCAGTCCGCGGGCTGCAGACAACATGCCCAGCGTCGTGACGAAGGCAGGCACATTGAACCGGGCGACGACAATGCCGTTGACCCATCCGCAGATCAGTCCGACGCCGAGACCGACCGCAAAGGCAATTGCTGCCGGATATGGCGCGCCCATGAAGGCCGCAGCCTGGGACGTAGTCGCCATAGAGGCGGCCACGATACCAGCCAGGGCCACGACAGACCCGACCGAGAGGTCGATGCCGCGCGTCAGAATGACAAAGGTCATGCCAATGGCGAGAATGCCGTTGATCGAGGTTTGCCTCAGGACGTTGAGAATGTTGCGTGTCGTGAGGAAATACTCGTTTGCGAATGTCAGCACGACACAAACCAGAACCAGCGCCAACAGAATGCCGTATTTTTGGCCGTATTTTGCGGCCAGTGCTTTATAGTCGCGGGAAGAGCCCGATGCTGCCAACATAATGGTGTCTCCTTTGGTATTCATGATTAGGCCGCCAAATGTAAGAGGGTTTCAGCCTTGAGTTCGGAGCGAACCAATTCACCGCTGACGCGTCCATCACGCATGACGACGACCCGATCTGCCATCCCAAGAACTTCATCTGTTTCGGAACTGATCATCACGACAGTTCCACCCGATTGCGCAAAATTCGACATGACCCGATAGATTTCGCGCTTTGCACCCACGTCGACACCACGTGTCGGTTCATCCAGAAGCAGAACCTTGGGGGCAGTCAGAAACCACTTGCCAAGAACAACCTTTTGCTGATTGCCGCCCGACAACCCGGATACGGGCAGCCGGTCCGAGGCAGTCTTGATCTTGAACATGTCGATCATGCGGGAGGCAGCGGCCGCCTCACGATAGCTGTTCATTGCCGGGCCCGTGGACAAAAGGTCAAGCTGTGCCAGACAGATATTGGATCGGACATCGCCTGAGAGAACGAGACCTGAGCCCTTTCGGTCTTCCGTTACGAAGGCCAGACCCTTGGCAATAGCCTCCGAGGGAGAATTGATCCGGACGGTTTCGCCAAACAGCGTGATCTCCCCTCCCTTGTCCTCGCTCAATCCAAACAGGCGTTCGAAGATTTCGCTGCGACCTGACCCCATAAGGCCGTAGAGTGCGACGATTTCACCGCGATGAACATTGAAGCTGACGTCTTTGACCCAGTCCTTGGCATTGAGCCCGTTTACGGTCAGGGTCACTTCATCGGTTGGGGTGTTTTCCTTGACGAACTCCTCGGTCATGGGCCGGCCGACGATCATCTGGATCAGATCCTGACGGGAAACATCGGCAATTGCCCCTTCCCCGACAAAGCATCCGTCGCGGAAGACCGTATAGCTGTCAGCAATCTCGAAGATCTCGGAAAGGCGGTGGCTGACATAGATGATGCCCTTGCCTGCTGCTTTCAATCGCTCGATTGCGGTAAAGAGCTGATCGACTTCAGCGCCACCCAGCGCAGAAGTCGGCTCGTCCATGATAATGACTTCGGCGTCGTAGGACAGGGACTTGGCGATTTCAACCAGCTGCAACTCGGCAACAGTCAGATCCATCATCAGGCTTTTGGGTGAAATATCGAACTGCAGCTCATCCAGAATGGCCTGAGCATTGTTGTTCATCGTCGCAAAATCGACGCGGCCGAAGGCGGCCACTGGCTCACGGCCAAGGAACATGTTTTCGGCAACGGTCATTGCCGGAACGGGGCTCAGCTCCTGTTCGATGATGCTGATACCGGCTTCCAACGCATCCGAGGGTTTGTCGAAAGCGACTTCCTTGCCCTGGACCTTGATGACACCGGCGTCGCGCTGCTGAATACCCATCACGATGGTCAGAAACGTGGATTTGCCAGCTCCATTCCCTCCGCAAAGTGCGTGAACTGAACCAGCCTTCAAGGTGAACCGACCGTCGCTCAGCGCAGCCACCCCACCGAAATGCTTCTTCAGCCCCATAACCTCCAAAAGAGTCTGGGTCATAAATTCCTCCAATCCTCCAGCGAGCCTCCACTCGCCTTTCCCGTCTCTAGGGATATCATTGGGATTGATCATTTGTCAAATCAAAAGTAACTTTTGTAATATTATCGACATAGATGAATTAAATCATGCACTTATGAGATTTTCTGACTCGAATTTCCTGCCTCGAGTGGTACTTTTACCGTCTGCTTTCGCACTGAATATTTTGGGGTAAGCGCTTGCAGGTACAGGAGAGTCGTGTGCTTGAGATGGAAAGTCGGGTGCATTCAAAACTACAGGACAGGACGTAAATGGAGCGACTTCGGAGGCACAAGTTACGGCCGTCTGCCGGTTAGGGGGTGCAACGCGAGTTGTTTCTCGCCTGAGGCGACAGAATCAGAAAAGCCCTCGCACCTTGGAAAGATGCGAGGGCTCTAAGCCAGGTTTTGTCCTGCCATGTTGCTCTAATGACGAGGTTGTCTCATGACGGCTTCCGGCATTCGAATTTCAGGGCGCTGTTCTTGCGTGTAGCAAAAATGAGCCCTGCCCTTCAGGACCCGACCGTCAGGGTTGCTACAAAACGCTCCAGCGTCGCGATAACAGACAGAGGGGTAAGCTTGCCTGTTATCGGATTGTTCTCGCTCGGCACATTGGCGATGGACATTTCAAAGTGTGTCGAATCTGCATCCACCACAACCGTATGGGTGTTGCGATCAATCGTTGGATCTGCCCAAACTTCGTAATTGGTGCGGTCTGGCCCTACGCCTGCCAAAGACAGGGCCACGGCAACATTGACATTGGATGGAAATTTCTGTGCAGCTTCCCGGACGGATCCGCGATATAGGCAAAGTGGCTCCGTCAATGACAGCAGATCAATCCCCTGCTCCTTGACGAAGGGAGCGTTGGCGAGACCCTTGGGAGGTTTCCGCGTTTTCATGACGATTTCATGGATCGTGCCTTTGGCGGCCGCGCGAACGGAATCGAAGCCGACAAGGGCTCCTGTTGCGCCGATGATGTGAGCCCCCGTCTCGCGGGCTCGTTCCACAAGTTCGTAATTTGCCAGCAACTGGGTGAGCGTGACGATCACGAGTGTACGGCCCTGCTCGATCGCAGGTTTTGCCACTTCAAGAAAACAGGCTGGCGGCAGCGCCTCGACCACGATATCTGCCACAGAGGCCAACTCGCTATTGTGCATCGGTGCGGGTGGATTGCGAAAATCGGCGGTGAGTTCGCGCACTTTCTCGAGGCTGGAAGAAGAGGCCGCAACCAGTTTCAATCCCGGAACGCCCTCGTCAAGCCAGCGTGCGGCAGGAAGACCGATTGTGCCAAGACCGGCGATTGCGACTGTTTTGGGTTCGGTTGTCATGCTCTGTATCTTTCAATGAGGGTTGCCATGCGCTGGACTGCAGCGACGGAGGCTGCGTGATCTTGCGAGAAGTTGAGCCGGACGCTGTTTGCGGTATGCGGGCTGAACTCGGTGCCTGGCGTGACGACAACGCCTGCCTGAAGGCGGAGGATCTTTACAAAGTCGCCGTAGGAAATGGCGAGTTCGGGGAGCGATGGGAACAGATAGCTGCCCGCTTGCGGGGTGCGGGCGCTTACGCCCTCAACGGCACGGAAAAGGGCAAGAAGATCGTCCCGGATTGCCTGATGCTGGCGGATGCGGTCATCCATCCAGCCTTCCGGTTCATGGAACCAGCCGCGCAGGATCGCCTGACTGTATCCAGCTGCCCTCAGGCTGACAATTGCCTGCAGCTTTTCCATACGGGTGATGATCTTGCTGGAACCAAAAGCAACGCCAAGACGGAAGCCCGAAAGAGATTCGGTCTTGGAAGGCCCCATGATCGTGATGACATTTTCAGGGTTGATTGGCTCTGCCCGCAAATGGGTGTAGGCTGCGCCGCTGTAGCGTAAGCGCGAATAGAGTTGGTCGACAATGACTGTCGCGCCATACTGCTCGGCGAGTGCGGCGATGGTGGCGATTTCCTGCTTGGAATAGACAACACCGGCCGGATTGTTCGGGTTCGAGAAGAGGAACAGTTTTGCGCCTGCCTTGAAGGCGTCCTCCAGTTCGGTGAGATCGAGTCCGGCCTCTGTTTCGTCGGCGTCCGCATAGTGCATCTGGATGGGCATCATTTCGCCATCGAAGAACTGCACCAGCTTGCGGTTGGCGAAATAGTCCGGCTGCACGATGGCAACCTTGTCGCCGCGCCCAACTGTTGCGGCCATAGCCAAGAACAGGGCCCCTTGGGTCCCCGGGGTGATGATAAGACCGTCCGACGCGTCCACGGGAGCGCCAGTGAAAGCAGCGAGGTCGGCTGCTACCTGTTGCCGGATGCCGATGTCACCGCGATATTCGGTATAGGCTTGCGCGGCGCCCTTGTTGAACCCTTCTTCAAACAGTGCAAAGGATCCCGGCGTCGGCTCATGAGCATCAACGTCGCCGTGAGAGAAATCGACAGGTCTTCCTTCGAGCACGTCCCCGCGCATCAGTTCGGCCAGTCCCTCCTGCCCCTGCCGGACTTCCTGTCCGGGCGCATTGTCCGTTGCCAGAAGACGGAATTTCGTTTCCAATGACATGATAAGTTTCCTTGTTTGAGTCCATTTTTGGAAGAACCAAACAGACTTCATTTCTGAAGCCAGTCTAGCTCATGGCCAGCTCTCTCGAAACGATAGCGATCAGGAAACCACGGGATTTTGCAGGAGCTACTTTTTCCACTTCGGCGCACAGAGTGCGGAACATTGCTGTTTACCAACATCATAACCAACAAGTTCCCTGTTTCTGGGGATAGTCGAAAAACATGAGCGAATGCCAGAGGTTTTAGCCATTCGTATTATGCTCATTTCTTCCGAAACTCAAAAAATTAGCTCAATTATTGTGCATGCCCTTGCGTTGCCTATTTTTCCATCGTATGTTTTCCATGTTTTGACATACAGGTGGCATACCGAAATTGCAAGACGATTTCTAGCAACAAAAAAATCAGGCAATCGCTTAACCGAACAAAGAGGGTATCATACCAATGAAATCAGCATTCCGCGCACTTCTGGCAGCTGGCGCACTTGTTGCTGCCGTACAGGCCCATGCAGAAACCAACTGGGACATGTCTGTCGTTTGGCCGCAGGGCAACTTCCACACCCAGGACGCAATCAAGTTTGCAGAGACGGTCAAAGACGTTACCGGCGGTGAAGTCGTCATTACCGTTCATGCAGGTGGTTCTCTGGGTATCAAAGGCCCTGAAGGCATGGCAGCCGTTCGTGACGGCCTTGTTCCCATCGCAGATATCCTGATGAGCCAGCAGGTTGGTGAAGCACCTATCCTTGGTGTCGAAACCTTGCCGTACCTTGCCCCGACCATGTCGGACCTTGCTCTGCTGCACAAATATTTCCGTCCGAAGATCGAAGAAGTTGCGGCTTCAATGAACCAGAAGCTTCTCTACATGGTTCCATGGCCGGGTCAGGCTGTCTACACCAAGAACCCGATCAAGACGATCGATGATCTTGCTGGCGTGAAACTGCGCGTGGTTGACGCAAACGGCCAGAACTTCTTCACCGCTCTTGGCGCTGCTCCGCTTCAGATGCCTTGGGGTGAAGTTGTTCCTTCTCTCGCTGCAGGCACCATCGAAGGCGTGACCACGTCCTCTTCTTCGGGTGTTGACGGTTCCTTCTGGGAATTCATGAAAAACATGAGCACCTTCAACTGGCAGGCTTCGAGCAACCTCGTAACGGTGAACCTCGACGCATGGAACGAACTGACCGAAGAACAGCAGACCGCTATCGAAACTGCATCGATCAAGCTTGAAGCTGAATTCTGGCTGGCAAGCAGCGCTGAGGATCAGAAGAAAATTGCTGTCCTAAAGGAACATGGCATGGATGTCACGGCACCATCTGCCGAGCTGAAAGCAGAACTGATCAAGCGCGCCAAGCCGCTCTGGGAAGAGTTCAAGGCACGCGTTCCTGAAGCTGCTCCTTACATCGACGCCTACCTGGCCGTTCGCAACTAATATATGAGCCGCCCGGGCAAATGCCTGGGCGGCTTTCCCTATTTTCATGCCAGATTTGGATGTCCAGCTTGCAGCCGAGACCATTCTGGCGAAACGCCGTTTGCAGGTACTAAACCATGCCAGAGTCCGAAGTTCGGAAATTTTCGGCAATCACCGACCCGATCGATCAAATCAGCAGGATTGCCTGCATTGTCGGTGGAGTTTGCCTGGTTGCCATTTTTGTACTCATCGCCTCAGAAATCATAGCGCGTAACCTTCTGGGTACCAGCCTTCCCTTCAGTTGGGATTTTGCGGCTTACATGATGGGGGGCTGCGTCTTTCTTTCCGCTGGCGCGACCCTGAAGGCCGGTGGCCATGTGCGCGTCACCGCAATTCACGATTATCTGCCACAAAAAGGAAAGCAGCTTCTCGATGCCGTGGCCTGTCTGGTTGGTCTGGCCATTTGCCTGGCTATCCTGTTTGCTGTCAGCGACATGGCATTGCTGTCTTTCCATCGCGGTTCGACGTCCTCTTCAGTTGTCAGAACCCCTCTGTGGATTCCCCAAGCCGTCATGGTGATTGGTGCCATTGTTCTGTCGCTCCAGATGTTTGCGCAGCTGGTCCGCACAATGTCAGGGGAAACGCTCCACAATGATGCAGATATCGAGGACCAGCTATAATGGGTAAACTAACTCTCTCTCTTATCGGTCTTCTGGCCCTGATTCTCGGGGCTGGCGTCTGGGTCGGACTGGGTCTCGTCGGTACGGGCATCGTAACGATGTCGATTTTCAAATCGAGCTTCCCGATCACGAAACTGCTGGCCCAGCAGATCTGGAACTCCGCTGTGAGCATGGAAATGCTGGCGCTGCCGCTCTTCATCCTGATGGCTGAAATCCTGTTCCGCACCCGTCTGTCCGAGGCCCTGTTCAGTGGACTTGCTCCATGGACCCGCCGTCTGCCTGGCCGAATGAGCCATATCACCGTTCTTGCCTGTACCCTTTTTGCCGCTGTTTCCGGTTCCTCCGCCGCAACGACAGCGACAGTCGGACGCATTACGGCTACAGAGCTTCTCAGTCGGGGGTATGATCGCAAGATGGTGATCGGCAGCCTAGCCGGTGCCGGTACGTTGGGCTTCCTCATTCCGCCGTCCGTTATCATGATCATCTATGGCGTTCTGGCCGAAGAATCGATCCTGAAGCTGTTCATGGCGGGCATCGTCCCGGGTATCAGCCTTGCGGCGACCTACATGGCCTATCTGGCCATTCGCTCCACGATCAATCCCGCCATGGTTGGTGAAGCGACCCCGTCGACAAGCTGGAGCGAAAAGTTCGAAGCACTAATGGGCCTGGGTCCGGTTCTGCTCCTCATCCTCTCGGTGATCGGTTCGATGTATGGCGGTATCGCCTCCCCGACCGAAGCGGCAGGCGTCGGAGTTGCCGGGTCCATCGTCATTGGCCTTCTGCAGCGGTCCATCAACTTGAAGAACCTTGCTGAAGCTGTTTTCCACGCAGCTCAGACTGTTTCGATGATCGGCCTGATCATTGTCGGCGCCATGTTCCTCTCGGTCTCCTTGGGCTATCTGGGTCTGCCTGCCTATATCGCAGGGTTCATCCAGTCACTCCAGCTTTCTCCGTTGGTACTGATCTTTGTTCTGCTGGTGTTCTATGCGATCCTTGGTTGCATCATGGAAGGGATGTCTGCTATCGTGATGACGCTTCCCATCACCTTGCCTCTGGTGCTCGCAGCCGGATATGACAAGGTCTGGTATGGTGTTTTCCTGGTTCTGGTAGTCGAGATGGCTCAGATCACGCCACCGGTTGGTTTCAATCTTATTGTCATTCAGCGTTTGACTGGCGACAAGATCGGAACGATCGCGCGTGCCGCAATGCCATTCTTCCTGATCATGGCGGCCTTTGTGCTCATGATTGCAGTCTTCCCGGGCATTGTGACCTGGTTGCCTGACAGTCTTGCTGCACGCAACTGACATACAGGAGCCAAATGGGGTTGGCGCGGTTTGAGGATTGCGCCAACATTCTTGTTTTTGATATTCATTGATCTCATGCAGGGCTATTATTGGTCCCTCAGGGCAGAGAAAGGCCTCCATGTCCGAACCGCTCGCAAAACGCGCCTACACGCAAATCATCGAAATGATTTTTTCTGGCGAGCTGAAGGTTGGAGATGCCCTGCAGGAAGCAAAGCTTGGTGAGCAACTCGACATGTCACGCACTCCGGTGCGAGAAGCCATCGATCGCATCAAGGTCGAGGGGCTTGCGGTAAAAAGCGGACGCTTTCTTCGTGTGCGCCTTTTGACCGCTGGGGAAGTCGAAGAAATTTTCCTTTTGAGGCGTGAGCTGGAAGTCTATTCGGCCCGCATGGCTCTCAAACTGCCAAAGGAGCAGATTGAGACAATGAGAGTGCGTATAGAGAGACTGTTGCAAGCCGGACCGGCCATTGCCGAAGAGCACTGGCAGGTGGATGAGGCCTTTCATGGCATGTTGACGGCATCCACCCATAACCAGACCCTTATTTCGACAGTCAATGACTTGAGATTACGCACCTGCATCTTCGACCACACCCGCGTCCGAGGACGCTTTCTCAAAGGCAATCAGGAGCATTTGCGCATTCTCGATGCGCTGTTGGCGGAACGGGAAGATCAGGTCATGGCATTGATGGCTGAGCACATCGACAACGCCAAGAATGCCATTCTGGAGCGTCTGGCAGGGTTTGAGGCTTCGGGGTCTCTTTCCTGACAATGCGGTTGGCCGTGTCCTGGCCTCTCGTCATCAGTCGAATGGCGTCAATTCAGATGACCCTTTATTCAATCAGCGAAGCAAACAGTAACGGGCACGGTATGACGGAAAAAGAAACACTCGCACAGCAGGCCTATAATGCGATCAAGCAGAAGATCCTGTCGCAGCAGTATCAGCCCGAAGCCGTACTGACTGAACGCGGGCTTGCTACAGAGTTTGGCATTTCCAGAACTCCTCTTCGGTCTGCCATCTCGCGTATCGAGAAAGAAGGTGTCGTCTACCGGCTGGACAATGGGGCACTTCTCGTGCGCCGGGTCTCGGTAGAGCAGCTCCTTGAAATCGTGCAGGTCCGCCGTATCCTCGAGGGCGCTGCGGCTGCCCGCGCCGCCGAAAAGGGCATGACAAAGGCGCTGGAAGCTTCACGCAAGGTCATGCTGGATTGTCTCAGTGAAGACAACAACATGGCCTTTGATGACTTCTGGCACCATGATGATGCATTTCACAACGCGGTCATCGATGCCGCGGGCCTACCCGTTCTGCGGGGGCTCGTGGGTGAATTCAGGGTGACAGCACGGCGCTGCACGATCACACGCGTCCATGATCAGTTTTCTGCTCAGGCACAGGATCATCTGGGCGTCATTGACGCAATCGCGGAGGGTAATCCGGACAAGGCCCGTGCGGCCATGGAGCATCACTTCGACAATGTTCGGATCCGGTTTCTGGACTGGCTTGCCCAGGTCTGAAAAAGGAAGTTGCCCAACCGGACTTGGTTGGGCATGGTCTGTTTCTATTTTACACACATCTGGCGCGGAATGTTTGACAGGATATCGATCCCGGTATCCGTCACGATCACGGTTTCCGAAGCGCCAACGGTCCAGTTGCCATAGGAGCGCAGCGTTGCGGGCAAGTGGAACACCATACCGGGTCTGATTTCCTGATCGATGCCGGTGAACAGGCTCAGAATCCCCCCCTCGCCCCAATCAGGTGCAAAAGCGACGCCCATCGAATAGCCGATCCGCTTGCGGAAAGCTTCGGTGTAACCGTGGTCGTCAATAACCTTCTGGGCGGCGAGATGTGGTTCGTAGCAGTGAGCTCCGGGGCGTATGGCTTCAAGGGCACGCTCGAGAGCCAGCAGTGCACAATCCATCATACGCTGGGCTTCCTCGCAGGGTTTGCCGATCCAGACTGTGCGCATCAAGGCGGAGTGATAGCGCAGATGGCTGCCGGCCAGTTCGAGGAAAACGGGGTCTCCTGGCTCCAAAACGCGCCTGCGCCAGGTCATGTGAGGCAAACCGCTGCGGGGCCCGGAGGAAACCAGCGGCTCCATTGCCATGGTCTCCGAACCCAGACGAACAGCATCTGCCAGCATCGAGGCGGCAATGGCATTTTCATCGACACCGGCTGCACAGGTTTCGATCCCGGCTATTAGTCCAGCTTGTGCGTATCGCGCTGCGTGACGTATGGCTTCAAGCTCGGCTGGTGACTTGATCATGCGCAGCGGCGCAACAATCCCCGATCCATCACGGAGTGAGCCTGTCTTCAGAGATCCTTCAATTTGCCGGACCATTTTGGGGGAAACAAACCAGCCATCAAGTTCCATGGCAACCCGTTCATAGTTGCGGCTTGAGAGAATGGCGTTGAGGGCGGCGGCTGGATCTTCTCCATCCTGGTAGGCAACGATGTCTTCAAGCCAGCAGTTGGCGACAGTCCCCGTAAACTCCAGCTGTCGCACGAGCAGCGTAGGCTCTCCTTCTGCGGGCAGAATGAGAAGCTGAAAAGCGAAATAGCCAGCGGTCTGACGTCCGGTCAGCCAGTAGATATTTTCTGGTCCAGTCACAAGAAGCACATCGTGGCCAGCAGCTGCGACGGCTTTCTGTGCACGAGCCTGCCGTTCAGCAAACTCTTTGGGTAAAAAGGCAGCTTCGCGCCCTCGCATAAGTTCTACTTGGTCTGTCAATGTCATTTCCTGCAAATTTTTGTATCGTGTAAGAACTGGACAAGATTTACGTGGTGTACTGGATTTCGCATAAGTTTGGCCAAAAGATCGGCCTTTCTCATGCGAGGCTAACTCCATGCCTTGTGAACGACGCTCACTGCGGTTACCAGATCTTCCGGGTCCATGGCTTCATCGGGATTGTGGCTGCCGTTCCAGTTGCGGATGAACACCATCAGCGAATCCCATCCGGCCAAGGCAAAGGCGGCCGCGTCATGTCCGCCACCAGAGCGCATTCGGCGTGGGGACAGGCCCTGCGACTTGGCGGCTTCCTCGATCTTGTCACCCAGCTTTTGTGACAGCGCGGTTGGCATGCTGCGCGACTGTGTCCCCAATTTGAAGACAACTCCGCGCTTCTGTTCAATGGCTGCGATTTCGTCCTTGAGCAGCGCGTCGGCACGATCAAGCACCGCCACGTTATCGCTGCGCAAGTCGATGCAGAATTCGAGGCGCCCTGGTACCTTGGCAAAGGCATGTTCCGGAGTGGCTGCGTCGATGCGCCCGACCGTTACGGAAAGATCTGCGCCCTCTTCCAGCAGTTTACCCCAATGATCGTCCATCTTGACAATGAGATCTGCGAGGGCAAACACAACATCAGACCGGGTATTGCGTGGCGCTCCGCCGGAATGGGCCCATTCCCCCTCGATCACGGCTTCTCGATAACGCAAGCCGCCACGGATCGCATTGACGATACCAAAGGGTTCGTTGGCGTCGTCAAGAACGGGGCCCTGCTCGATGTGGAACTCGATGAATTGAGCTGGTTCCAGACCGGCCCCTTTCAATACGGCGTTCGGGTCTCCGCCCAAATCACGCATGTGGTCCGCCAGTGTGCGACCAGTGTCAGCCCGTGTGGCCTCCAGATCTTTCGGATCCAGACGGCCAAGGAGGCCTCGAGACCCAATAAAGGAAACCGGGAACCAGACGCTTTCCTCAGCGCGCGTAACCGTAACGACAATATCGGTTTTCGGCTTCTTGCCGCTTTTCACGAATGCCGCAACCAGTGCCAAAGCTCCGGCAACGCCTGCCTGCCCGTCATAGGCGCCGCCCATGGGAACCGTATCCAGATGGGAACCGATGTAGAGTGGTGTTGCCTCCCGATCGTTACCCGGCAGTCTGGCAAACAGATTGAGACCGGCATCACGGGTGACGGTCATGCCAAGCGCTTCGGCTTCTTCAATGACGATGTCATGAACCTGGCTCTCCAGAGCGCTGTAGGATGGGCGCGTAAAGCCGGGTCCGGGATCGGAAATGGCATTGATCCTGGTTAGCAGGCGGTTCACGGTTTCTCTGATAACGTCATTCATTGGATTTCTCTTCCGGGGTCGTTGAGGGCAGTTTCCGGTCTTTCACCTGACAGGGCCTTCAAAAGATGCCCAACAGCGCCCACGGCCACCCGTTTCATGGCTTCCGTTGTTGCCCCACCAAGATGGGGCGTAAAAATGACATGGCCCGTTTCGGCCAGAGGGCCGGTCGGGGCATCATGCGAATAGACATCAAGCGCTGCGGCGGCAACCTGACCTGACAAAATGGCTTCGGCCAGATCCTCTTCATTGATCAGACCCGCACGGGCGGTGTTGATCAGGATCGCGCCGGTTTTGGTGATGTTCAGCGTTTCTCGCCGGATCATATGGCGGGTTTCCGGCCGCATGGGCGTGTGCAGGGAGATCACATCGGCACTTTTGAGACCGTCCTCAAGGCTGTCTACACGCTCGAATCCATCGACCTCGGGCGCGCGAGGAGAATACACAAGAACATCCGCATTGAAGGCCGCCTTCAGCATGTGGCCGAGCCCGCGTCCGATAGAACCCCAGCCGACGATCAGCACAGTCTTGCCCGTCAGTTCGGTGTAGGTTTCCCGCTCGCGGAATCCCTTTTCGCCCGCCCGTTCACTGCGATTGGCTTCGGGAATATGACGCATCGCTGCAAGGATGAGGCCGACGGCAAGTTCGGAGACGGATCTGGCGTTCTGGCCCGGCGTGTTGCAGACAAGGATGCCGTGTGCGGTTGCGGCTTCCTTGTCAACAGCATCATGACCAGCGCCGTGAACGACGATGGCCCTGAGCTTGTCGCTGGCAGCACAGGCTTCTGCTGAAAAGCCTGCGTCTCGGGTGATGACGGCGTCACAACCAGGTATCATGCGGGCAACGGTCTGCATGTCCGGTGATGGGCACATAACGGGCTCTATGCCCGCGTCACGGAGCATGGCGTGGCCGACCTCGTGAATCGGCTGAACTATCAAACATTTCATTTTATTGTTTTTGTTCCCATTGTTCTCTGGAAGGCAGCTGGTTCTTATTGGACATGTCTGCGGGGACTGTCTGGTCGTTTCAATGTCAGGCCTGGTCTGATTTTGGCACGATGTCGGCCAATTGGTTCTTGATGGTCTGGCGATCGGCAATCAGGAGATCCTCGGCCTCTTCTGCGGTGATGCGAACAAAGCGCACCGGGGCGCCGGTTGGTGTTTGCGCAAACTTTGGCAAATCAACAGAGGCAATCGTCGCAATCTTGGGGTAACCGCCGGTCGTTTGCCGTTCGGCCATCAGCACCAGAGGCAGACCAGACCCGGGCACCTGAATGGAGCCGAAAACTGTGCCGTCAGAGACGATGTCGTGCCCACCGGCCGCGTTGATTTCCGGCCCTTCCAAAGCCTGGGCCATGCGGTCACGCTTGGCGGAAACCTGATAATGGTTGCCCAAAAATGTCTGCCAGTTACCCGTATCGAAATAGTCTGCCTGCGGGCCAGGCACGACACGGATGACGTTGCCATGGAACGCGCGTTTCTGTGATACGGTCATCAATGGCGCCGGAGGTGTTTCGCCAAGATCGAGGATATCATCTTTTTTCAGGCACCGACCATCCAGCCCGCCAATTGCTGTGCGGATGTGCGTTGAACGGGATCCGAGTGCCTCGGGAACATCGATCCCACCAGAGATGGCAACATACCCCCATACAGCCCCCGTGATGCTGCCGATTGACAACAACTCGCCGGGATTGAGCCAGTGACTTTCCCAAGGGGCAACGGAAATCGCATTGATCTTGACGTCGATCTCTCCACCGGTGACCGCGATGCGCACTGGTTCGGAGACGGCAAGCGTTCCGCCAAACATGGCAAATTCGATTGCGCTGCAGGCGTCGGAGTTGCCAACCAGCGCATTGGCAAGGCGCATGGATGGTGCATCCATTGGGCCACAGCGCGATACACCGGCATGGAGCATGCCCTTGCGGCCGAGGTCTTGCACCGTCATCATGGGGCCGGCATTCTTGATTTGCAGAATGGTCATAGGATATTGGCCTCCACGCTGACTTCACCTCGCGCAACAGCGGCATCCAGTTCCAATGCTTCTTCGCGCTCGACAGGACGGAATTTCACCACGTCCCCTGCCCTGAGCATGAAGGGTTCTGTGCGATTTGGATCAAACAGTTTCAATGGGGTACGACCGAGAAAAAGCCATCCGCTCGGCCCCGCCAGAGAATTGATGTTACCCTGCTTGCCGCCGATGCCGATCGAGCCTGCCACAATATGTTGTCGTGGAACTTTGCGCCTCGGCGTATGCAGGATTTCCGGCACGCCGCCCAGATAGGCAAACCCGGGTGCGAAGCCTATCATGTAAACGCGATAGTCAGCCGACGAGTGAATGGCAATCACCTCTTCCGGCGAAATTCCTTTCATTTTTGCCATTTCTTCCAGATCTAGCCCCGCTTCATGGCCATAAAGCACCGGAATGGAGAATGTACGCCTCGCCTCGGCGGATACGACAAGCGAAGCGAGGCGATCCCCCAACGCTTCGATCAGCTTCTGTCCGCGAATAATGCACGGATCATACAGCACCAGGAGAGAACGATAGGTCGGGACCACTTCCTCGATCCCGACAATTGGTCGTTTATCGAGACTATCTGCCAGAGCGATCACACGCTGGTTGGCCGTTTCGTCGATTTCACTGGCCAGTTCAACAGCAATGGCGCTATCGCCGCAATGCAGGAAGCGTGCTGGTGGTTGTCCTTGTTGCTCTGAGAAGGCGGAGCCTTTGCGCAGTCTTTTTAGAAATTTCAATTTCGTTTTCCGCGTTATTATGTGCTTGCCATTTCAGTATACCAATTGTATGTCAGGAGTAAATATCAAATAATCACCCCATGGGAATGTGCCTTCGGCGTGTTGATTATGCACCTCTTCTGCTCGTTTCGATTGACGTCCGGAAAGCGGAAATGTGCTGGTTTGCTCCCAAAAGGCCTGCACCAATGGTCAAGATTTCCGGCATGGTGGAAGGAGATACATGACAACAATCGATCTCAATTGCGATATGGGAGAAAGCTTCGGAGCCTACACAATCGGTGACGACGCCGCGATGTTCGAGCTGATCAACACTGCGAATATTGCCTGCGGATTTCATGCGGGTGATCCCGTCGTCATCCGGGATACCATTCTGGCTGCAAAGGCGAAGGGCGTTTCAATCGGTGCCCATCCGTCCTTCATGGATCTCTATGGCTTTGGTCGTCGCAGGATCTATGGCGAACGCCCCGAAGATCTGGAGGCGCAACTGATTTACCAGATCGCAGCCGTCAAGGGCATGTCTGAGGCTTTGGGCTGGCCGATCACCCACGTAAAAACCCACGGCTCTTTGGGTAACATTGCAGCGGAAGATGCCGATCTGGCCAGGGTTTGCGCCTCGGCCATCAAGTCTGTAGACCCCTCCCTCACTTTCGTGACACTGCCCTATTCTGAAACCATGAAAGCTGCAGAGGCTGCCGGCCTTGATGTCGCCTGTGAGGTTTTTGCCGACAGAAGTTATGATGATAATGGCATGCTGACATCGCGCCAGAAGGAAGGAGCCGTCATTCACGATCTCAAGCAGAGCACTGATCAGGTTCTCAGCATGGTCAAGGATGGCTTCATACCAACCGTCGGCGGCAAGAAGCTGGCTGTTGAGGCCGCCACGGTTTGCATTCATGGAGACACCCCGGGCGCCGTTGCTGTCGCCCGTGCCCTGCGTGCATCGCTGGCCGATGAAGGCATCAGCTTTGCTCCGTTCAAATCCCCAAAATCCCAAAACTGATATTTCTGATGGAGAGATCCTTGTCTCGTACTGTTTATCTTAATGGCGAGTGGCTTGATGAAGCCGATGCCAAAATTTCCATTTTCGACCGTGGCTACACCTTTGCCGATGCCATTTACGAAGTGACTGCGATCGTTGGCGGCAAGCTGATTGACTATCATGGCCACGCGGCACGTCTGCAGCGCTCGCTCGGCGAGTTGGGAATCAAATGCCCGCTTGACGCCGATGAACTTCTTGCTGTGCATCGCGAAATCGTTGCGCGCAACAATGTTGTTGAGGGGATGATCTACCTTCAGATTTCCCGCGGTGTCGATGACCGGAATTTCCTCATCTCGAAAGACTCCAAGCCAACGTTCTCCATGTTCACCCAGACCAAGGATGTCATCGAGAATCCGTATGCAAAATCGGGCATCTCCGTTGTTTCCATGCCGGACTGGCGCTGGGAACGTCGAGACATCAAGACGGTGCAGTTGCTCTATCCGACCATGGCCAAATCGGAAGCAGCCGCAAAGGGTGCAGACGATGCATGGCTGATTGAAGACGGCTTTGTAACGGAAGCCAGTTCTGCCACCGCTCATATTGTCAAACAGGATGGAACTCTGGTAACGCGCGATCTCTCTCACGTCATCCTGCCCGGCATTACACGAGCAAGCACGCTGGATCTGGCAAGAGCCGCTGGCATCAAGGTCGAAGAGCGGCCTTTCACTCTCGAAGAGGCCAAGGAAGCAGCCGAAGCGTTCAACACATCAGCCACGAACTTTGTGCTGCCAGTGGTGCGCATAGATGGTCAACAGATTGGCGACGGAACCCCGGGACCAATCACCAAAAAGTTGCGCGACATCTATGTCGAAAGCCGCCTTGCAACTGCGATTTGATGATCAAGGCAGTTTCGGACGAATAAACAAAAGGCTGTTTCTTAGAAACAGCCTTTTCATATCCCGCATCGGAAAGGGTGTCTGATCAGTCGACGAATGCGCGCTCCACCACGAATGTCGCCGGACGCGCGTTTGACCCCTCTTCAAGGCCGAACTTTTCAAGAACACTCCTGGTATCGTTGAGCATGGCCATGGAGCCGCATATCATGCCCCGGTCTTCTTCGGGGTTGATGGCTGGAACGCCAAGGTCTGCAAACAGCTTGCCAGTCTCCATCAGGTCCGTGATGCGACCCGTGCGTGGAAATGGCTCTCGTGTGATTGAGCTGTAGTAAACAAGGCGACCTTTGGCGAATTCGCCTACCAGAGGATCGTTGCTGCAAAGCGCCACCAGATCCTCGCCATATTTCAACTCTGCGATATGGCGACAGGTGTGCGTCAGGATGACCTGCTCGAATTTCTCGTAGGTCTCAGGATCGCGGATCAGGGAGGCAAAGGGTGCTATGCCGGTGCCGGTCGAGAACATGTAAAGCCGTTTGCCCGGAATGAGGGCATCGTTGACAAGAGTCCCGGTCGGCTTCTTTCGCATCAGCACGGTGTCACCGACCTTGATCCTCTGAAGATGCTCGGTCAGCGGACCATCCGGAACCTTGATGGAATAGAATTCCACTTCCTCATCCCATGAAGGACTGGCAATGGAATAGGCCCTGAAAACAGGACGTTCCGCGTTGGGCAACCCGATCATGACAAACTCGCCGGAACGAAAGCGGAAGCTTGCCGGGCGGGTGATGCGGAACCGGAACAGCCCGTCGGTATAATGCTGCACGTCGGTTACCGTCTCGGCGAACACATTGGCCGGGATCGGAAAGGCCAATGTGCCGGCTGCGCTGACGCTGGACTGAACCGCCAAACCTTGTTGCGTCATGGAAGTCTCCTTGTAAAACATAACAGTCAGTCGCGTTGCCCTTGTTAAGCTTCGCTGAGTTCGTGTTGTTGACCATCGAAGGAAGCGGCCAAAGGCCCCTCAGCCGACCTTGGCCTTGTGGCGCAACCATGGGCGCAGTTGTCCGTCAGGGAGGTCGCCGTCGCCTGCGACCGGCTGATAGTAGGTGGCCACTTCCGGCCACTCGCCGCGAGTCAGGCCCGCTTTCACTTTTTCACTGGTAACCAGAAAACTGGAAACCCCGCAGCGCACCAGCAAGGGCATCTGGTCGAGAATGTACTTGCCTATTGCGCGTATCTCACCGGTAAACCCCAAACGTTCACGTAGCAGACGGGCGCTCGAAAAACCGCGACCATCTCCGAAACCGGGGAAGTCGATTGCCACGGCTTCAATACGATCGAGGTAGTTCGCCAAGTCGTCCACATCATCATTGGCTCCGACAATCACGCCTAGCGAGGACGGCAAGGACGTGCCCTCCCTCAAAAGTGTCAAGGCATCAGCGAAGGTCAGAAAAGCCTTTTCATTGCGAACCGGACTTTCTCCGGCCTCGAGCAGCACCCAGTCGTCAGCGACAAATTTGCCATCTTTCCAGAGGGATGACCGGGCAATTTCAGCATTGTTGCTCATGGAGCTCTCCTGATCAGATGTGCAAGCCGCATTCGGTCTTTTCAGACCCTCTCCAACGGCCAGACCGACTGTCTTCGCCCTCGGCAACAGGGCTTGTGCAAGGTGCACAGCCAATGGACACATATCCTTTCGGCACGAGCGGATGTCCCGGCAGCGAACGGGTCCTGATATAGTCGGCAACGTCGGCCGATCGCCAGTTGGCAAGCGGATTGACTTTCAGATGGTTGCCGTCCAACTCGAAAATCTTGAGATTGGTCCGATGGTGGGTCTGAAAGTGTTTGCGGCCAGTGATCCAGCCGACGTGATCCCTCATCATCGTGGCAAGGGGAATCGTCTTGCGCAAATTGCAGCAGGCATCGGGATTGGTGATCCAGAGCGCCCCACGCGGGTCATGCTCCTTGAGGAGCTCGCGGTCGGGCGTAATCGAATGCAGGTTGTTCAGCCCGAAGTGTGCCTTCAGTTCATCTCGATATTGTAGAGTCAGAATGAAATGCTTGCCGGTGTCGATGAAAAGTACCGGATAGTCAGCATCGATCCGAGCGATCATGTCGAGCAGCACCACAGAGTCGGCCCCGAAGGAGGAGACAAGCGGCACTTCTCCGGCGGTTGCGTTAGACGCCAACCATTCAAGGACCCGCTCTGGGCGTTCCTGTTCGAAAGACGCGTTGAGCGCGACCACTTCTTCTGCGCCAGGCAGCGTAAACCGTTTTCGTTTCAACATGGTCACCTCTATGCTGCCTGTTTGCCATTGGGATAGAGTGCATCCTTGAATGGCTGAGGCCCCACCCTGCGGTAGGCTTCGATGAAGGTTTCGTCCTTGTTCTGACGCAGAAGCAGATAGGTATCGAGAACCAGTTCCACGGCGTCGATCAATTCCTCGGCGGCAAAGCCTCTGCCAAGAATGGTCCCGATAGAGGTGTGCTCATCGGCCGCCCCGCCAAGCGTAAGCTGGTAGAGTTCCTCACCCTTCTTGTCGACGCCGAGAATGCCGATATGTCCGACATGATGGTGTCCGCAAGCGTTGATGCAGCCGGAAATGTTCAGCGTGACCGGTCCGATTTCCTGTTGTCTGGCCGGATCGCCAAGACGGTTGGATATCGCTTGGGCAATCGGGATCGAACGGGCGTTAGCCAGAGCGCAATAGTCAAGCCCCGGACACGCGATGATGTCCGTGACAAGACCGACATTGGCCTCGGCCAGATCCGCCTTGACCAGCGCGTCATAGATGGTCAGAAGGTCGGACTTGGCCACATGCGGCAGCACCAGATTTTGTTCATGGCTGACACGGATTTCGTCGTAGCCATAACGGCTTGCGAGATCGGCCACCAAGTGCATTTGTGCGTCCGTTGCATCACCTGGAACGCCGCCCACCGGCTTTAGCGAGATCGTGACGCTAACATGATCATCCACCTTGTGGGCATGTGTATTGCGTGAGACCCAGCGAGAAAACCCAGCATTCTGGACACGAATGCTGGCAAGCGCATCGGCACCGGCCTGGTCTGACTTCAGCTCGGGCATTGCGAAATAGGCGTTGATCCGGTCGATTTCGGCCTGAGGAACATCCAGAAGGCTGGATTTGGAAAGCGCATATTCCTCGGCAATATCCGCCTGTAGCTGCTCAAGCCCGGTTTCATGCACCAGTATCTTGATGCGGGCCTTGTACTTGTTGTCGCGGCGGCCATAGCGGTTGTAGACTCGCAAAACAGCCTCCAGATAGTTCAGGATATCCGCTTCGGCGACAGCCTCGGCTACCAACTTGGCGATCATGGGAGTACGCCCCTGCCCGCCGCCGATATAGACGTCAAAGCCAATCCCGCCGTCTTTTGTTTCAACCAGCTGCAGTCCGATATCATGCACTCGAATGGCGGCCCGATCCTTGCGGGCCCCGTTGATGGCGATCTTGAACTTGCGAGGAAGAAACGAAAATTCCGGATGCAGGCTGGACCACTGCCGGATGATTTCGGCATAGACCCGCGGGTCGGCAATCTCGTCATGGGCCGCGCCAGCGAAATGATCTGTCGTCACATTGCGGATGCAGTTGCCCGAGGTCTGGATGGCATGCATATCCACTTCGGCCAACTCGGCCAGAATGTCCGGCGTATCCGACAGCGTTGGCCAGTTGTACTGAACATTCTGACGCGTGGTGAAATGGGCATAGCCACGATCATATTTGGTGGCGACATCAGCCAGCTTGTGCAGTTGGCGACTATCCAGGGTGCCATAGGGAATGGCGACACGCAGCATATAGGCATGGAGCTGAAGATAGAGACCATTCATCAGGCGCAGTGGCTTGAATTCGTCCTCGGTCAACTCACCCGAGATCCTGCGTCCAACCTGATTGCGGAACTGCTCGACCCTCTGGCGTACGAAAGCGGCGTCAAATTCATCATAGCGATACATGCTTGGGTCTCCTTGCAAATCTGACGGGTCAGCTTGCTCTGCCGGTAAAGGTTCGTTCGAGATGAATGTCCGCAAAGGGGTTTACGGTGGGACCGCCCACTCTGATCCGCTCACGCAAACGCAGCGGCTGAACCACGCCCTCGTCGTCGCAAGCGACGGGAATGACATCCAGACTGACAACCACTTCGCCCAGATCGGCCACGATATCGCGCGCACTCTTGTCGCTCTCGTAACGTCGCGCGCGCTGAATGTCTTCTACCCAGGCAAGAGCCGGAGCCAGAAAGACCACTCCGCCGTCCAGCAGTCGGTTACCGGTTATCACAAACATCACGCTCTCCAGCTTGCGGTGCCTTAAGGAAGGTTATCTCTCCTGCGGCAGATCTTTGGTCCTGTATCAGATTGAGCGATTTGTAGTGCTTTCCAGCCCCCTCAACAATCACCCCAGCCCATAATTGCAAATGCGATTTATGCGCAAAATCTTTCTTCGAAAACCAAACCAATCCTGACTTCTCAAGAATAAAATTTTTCCAACATTTGGCATTTGGAGAAAACGGGTTGCAGACGGGGCCGAACCACTATCTCTACCACGTTCAAGCGAACTGCTGACCGGGATCGGTTACAAAGATGCATCCAATTTGGTCGTCTTTTCAGTCACATAGAGCATTTCTTTGGCTGTCGCAGACCTCTTGTTCGAGGTGTTTTCCGATGGAGTTCGTTACGAGCATGTTGAACCTGTCGTTTTGCAAGCTCTTTGTTGCGCTCCATTTATCAGGTATAATACTGATCAGACACCTGTATGAGCCAGACCGGCGGAAGGCCTTCAGTGAAGCGTTTTGGCCACATACGGCTGATCTTGACATCGGGTCTTGAGGCGTTCTTGGAAAACGAACCGATGGCATGAGAATATTTTTTTTGCGAACTCCCACGACACGGGATCCGTTTTTGCTGATCTCGATCAAGCATGTCCTCCGTATTGGAGGCACCGAAGAAGTGACAGATGCGGAGACCGATTGTGGTACCCGCTCCCTACAAAATGCGGAGATGGTGCATGATATCGCTGCGGAATGAAGCACATGAGCCGGAAGTGGCCCAACGCAGGGAACGTATCGCTGATCTTGCGACCTTGCCTGTCTTCTTCAATCTGAGAGGGCGCAAGGTCGTGCTGGCCGGTGAAAGTGACGGCGCAGCCTGGAAGGCCGAGCTGCTGGCAGCTGCGGGAGCTATGGTGCATGTCTATTCCGAAGAGCCCGGAGAGGAGCTGAGGCAGCTTCTTGTCGATGAGCATTCCGGCAAACGGCACTACATCTGGCATCGCGAGAATTGGACGCCCGACTGCTTCAAGGGGGCGTTGCTGGCCATTGGCGACATTGAGGAGGCTGAAGAAGCCGAACGGTTCGTAGCATCCGCCAATGCCGCCGGCGCTGTGGCCAACATCATCGACAATCTTGATCACTGTCAATTCCAGTTCGGGTCAATAGTCAACCGTTCCCCGGTAATCATCAGCATTTCGACCGACGGCGCGGCCCCCATTCTTGGTCAAGCCATTCGTCGACGCATTGAAAGCCTGATTCCGCCAGTCATCTCTGATTGGGCGAGGCTCGCCCACCGTTTGCGGTCCGATGTCTTGAAGCGATTTAGGGCGGGCGCAGAGCGACGACGTTTCTGGGAAGCCTTCGTTGATCTGGCCTTCTCGGGTCCTAGCACCATTCCAGCCGAGACGATCGAGGACATCATCGGCACGGCTTCCTTTTCCAATGCGTTGTCCTCCGGTCGAGTGACTTTCATTGACACCTGGCACGGTGCAAGCGACTTGTTGCCCATGCGTGCCATTCGTGCCCTGCATGCTGCGGACATCATCGTCTATGGTGATGAAACAAGTTCCGAAATTCTCGAGCTGGCACGTCGCGAGGCCCGCCGTTTGTCGATCAATGACATGGCGACAAGGCTTGGCGAGATGGATGGCGACACTGCTATGCTGCTGGCAAAACTTGCGGGCTCCGGCAAGCATATCGTGCGCCTAGTGTCCTCCCTCGATCATGCCGGCCCAAGCCTTGCAGAGGAACAAAGAATCCTTTCAAGCCAGAATGTCAAGACGACACTCATTCCGACGATTGAGAAGCTGCCTGTTGACGGTTCGTGAAGACTAACGAAAGACCTGCGAACAAAAAAAAGCGCCGTCCCCTCGAAGGGTCCGGCGCAAATTTTTTGTACGCTTATCGTTGCCCTCAGATTTTGCCCTGACGGCGCAATTGCTCCAGTCCGGTGATAAGGCGCGCACCCTTGGTGTGGAACACGTAGCTGAAGAACCAGTTGATGGCGACAAACAGTGGTCGTTTCACGCCAATGAGGAAGTAGATATGGACAAAGCCCCACATCCACCAAGCAAGCCCGCCACTCAGCTTGAACTTGCCAAAATCGATGACTGCAGAGTTGCGGCCGATGGTGGCAAGGTTGCCAAGATGCTTGTAGCGGAATGGCTCGGTGAAGGTTTTGCCAGCGACCAGCGCGGCGATGCGTTTGGCAACATACTTGCCTTCTTGCTTGGCCGCAGGTGCGATACCCGGAACAAACTTGCCGTCGCCCCATTTCACCTGCGCAGCATCACCGATCACCGAAATATCGGGATGGCCGGCGACTGAGAGGTCGTCACCAACCGGTACACGTCCGGCGCGGTCTGTTTCCACTCCTAACCACGAGCCGACTCCTTCAATCTGAACACCAGCCGCCCAGATGGTTGTGGCCGTCGGGATGGTTTGGCCGCTGGCCACCACATAGCTGTCGGTGATGTCTTCCACCATGGCTCCCGTCCGCACCTCGACTCCCAGCTTGATCAGAGAGGCTTCTGCCTTGGCGGACAGATCTTCGGGGAACGCCGCCAGAATTCGCGGGCCCGCTTCGATCAAGATCACCCGGGCACTCTTGGATTCGATGCGACGGAAGTCCTCGCACATCGTCACATGGGCGAGCTCGGCAATGGCACCAGCAAGTTCCACCCCCGTAGGCCCTGCACCAACCACAACAAAGGTCAGTTCGCGTGCCATTTCTTCTGGTGTTTTGGCCAACTCGGCGCGCTCGAAGGCCACAAGAATCTTGCGGCGCACGTCGGTTGCATCGTAAGCGTTTAGCTGATGTCGTTAGCTTTGAAGTTCCAAGGCATAAGAGCGTCGATATCGGAGGCAGGCCAGGCATGGGCGATCCTCTCGAGGGTTTGGGATAGCCAGTCGAGGGGATCGACGTTGTTCATTTTTGCGGTCTGCAGAAGCGTTGCTATCGTAGCCCATGTTCTACCTCCGCCATCGCTTCCGGCGAATAGACTATTCTTCCTTGTGATGGTCTGGGGCCTAATGGCGCGTTCGACGATGTTGGAGTCGATTTCGATACGGCCGTCTGCCAGGAAGCGTTCCAACGTCTCGCGGCGCGCGAGCGCATAGCGGATTGCCTCAGCGGTCTTGGACTTGCCCGAGACCTTTCCCAGTTCCTTTTCCCAGAGAGTGAAGAGATCCGCGACGATCGATGCAGACTTCTCCTGACGAAGCATCGCGCGAGCTCGTGCAGTTCGGCCGCGAGCCTCATCCTCTATTTTCCATAGCCCGGCCATGGCCATGACGGTGTCTGTGGCTGCATGAGAGACGCCGCTGGTGTGCAATTCATAAAACTTGCGCCTGACGTGGGACCAACAACCTGCTAGCTGGATCGTTTCGTTGCTGCCAGCCTTTGCCCGGTTCTTGGCCAGACTGCTATAGGCTGTGTATCCATCCACCTGTAGGATGCCGGTATAGCCGGAAAGATGACGCGCCACACATTCAGTACCCCTGCCGTCTTCAAAGCGATAAGCCACCATAGGCGGGCTTGAGCCACCATAGGGCCGATCATCGCGCGCATAGGCCCATAACCAGGCCTTGGTCGTTTTCCCCGATCCGGGAGCCAGGGTGGGCAAGGTTGTCTCGTCGGCAAAGACCCGCTCACCCTGCTTGATCCGTTCCAGGACGTAGTCTGACAGCATTTGCAATTCAAATCCCAGATGCCCCATCCATTGGGCCATCAAGGATCGACTGA
Organism: uncultured Cohaesibacter sp.; assembly: GCF_963666525.1. Classification (NCBI taxonomy): domain Bacteria; kingdom Pseudomonadati; phylum Pseudomonadota; class Alphaproteobacteria; order Hyphomicrobiales; family Cohaesibacteraceae; genus Cohaesibacter; species uncultured Cohaesibacter sp. The sequence goes on along the minus strand of NZ_OY762905.1, from coordinate 5,013,166 downwards.
TCTCAACCCCATCGCGCAGATAGATAGCTTCCTGGCGGTAAAGCGGAAGACCGTCGGCATATTTCGAGACCGCGATAAAGGCGAGCAACCGCTCCGTCGGCAAACCGGATGCAATGATGTGTGCCGGGGCCAAAGCCTGCGCCACCCCGTCATGGCCTCGAAAGGCATATTTGGGGCGACGGGTGACAATGACCCTGAACTTCGGCGGAATGATATCCAGCCGCTCAGAGCGGTCTTCACCGATCAGGACCTTTTCCATACCCTCATAGCCAGATGGGATTTCAGGCTCTATGATTTCCTCAACACGCTCAAGATGGGCAGCAAAGCCTTTACGCCGACGAGGAGCCCGTTTGGGCTTCTCCCTGGCGGCATGATCAAGTTCGCTTTGGACGGCAGAAAGGCCGGTCTCAACATTTTCGAAGGCAAACGCGATCTGCTCGTCGTTGATGCCCTCAAGACCTCCAGGGCGCAGCCTCTCTGAGCGCTTGCCATGTTGCGCGCGTTGCAAGACGTTCACGATCTGCGTCAGATTGGCAATCCGCTCATTGGCTTTCTTTTCGATCACCGCAAGACGGGCAATTTCCTCCTCGGCGGCCTTCAAACGAACGCTCTCTTCCGCACGCGTACGCGTCAAAGCGAGGACCATCGCTTTGAGAGCATATACATCATCCGGCAAGTCGTTCAGGGGCATATCCATGGGGCGAATAGAGCATAAAACAGGTCACTTTGCCAATGATTACAGCACCATGATTCACCTTGCCGCAGAACGATATCAACCCGTCACAAGAGGTCTGCGGACCTTCCTTGGTCGGATCTGCGTCCAATCCACTCCGGCAAGAAGTGCCATCAGTTGTGAATGCTCCAGACGGATACGGCCCGTTGATATGCTCGGCCAGTAAAAGCCTTGCTCATCAAGCCGTTTCGAATACAGGCACACTCCACTGCCATCCCACCAAACAATACGAACGCGGTCTGAACGTTTCGATCGAAACACATAAAGCGCACCGTTGAATGGATCAAGTCCGCCATCCCTGACCAGAGCCATCAGGGATGCTGATCCCTTGCGGAAGTCGACAGGCTGGCATGACACGTAAACAACAACACCGGAAGCTAACATACCTCACGCACCGCTCTCAGTATCATGGTCAGTTGATCCGGATTGATCTCGCTGGAGACGCGTACAACGCTATCGCGGATAATGATCTCAACACTCGTATTCAGGCTCGTCTCAACTCGGGCGAATTCTATCTCATCGCTCCCTGCCGTTGGCAAAGCTCGCACAAGCCCAGAGGCAAGAGCCTTCCGACGCCAACCGTGTAGCTGCGAGGGATCCAGTCCCGCTGTGCGCGCGATCACCGAAACTTTCGATCCGGGCAACAGTGTCTCCGAAATCAATCGCGCCTTCTCCTCGTCCGACCAATCCCGCCGCTTGCGCCTCGTTCCAACTGGTCTCGACGTCAGGACGGCAAAAGACCGATCCTGATCAAATCTGCTATTCATAGGATGCTCCGCATGGCTCATTCAGAGACAATCTCACATCAATGCGAATGGAGATACGTGGGGACCCTTAACCGCTTACGTTGCATCGACAATCTGCTTCAGACCGGGGGCATTTTCCGACCACTGGTCTTTGCCGAAATAGGAATGGTTGGAACCGCTGGCAATAACCAGATGATCGTAGGAAACTTCGCAATTGTCGCAAATGACGCTGCGCCGCTCTGTGTCGATGTCCTGCACCTTGGACAGGGTCACGGTAACGTTTTTCTGCTTGGAGAAGATGGAGCGGATTGGCCAGGCGATATCAGCTGGCGACAGATCGGCCATGGCTACTTGATAGAGAAGCGGCTGGAATAGGTGGTAATTGCGCTTGTCGATGATCTCGATATCAACGGGTGCGTTATTGAGCGACTTGGCCAGCGACAAGCCACCAAAGCCAGCACCAATGATAACCACTTTCGGGCGCCTGGTTTCTTCCGACATGATCTTCACCTGTTATTGCGATTGGAACGCGGAGCAGCCGGAACGGCTAGGACCTGCGACACTCAATACATACTTTCGTAGTACAGCGTCAATACTTACGTTCATTTACGCATCAAGTGGTGAACACTTTTCGTTTCTTGGCCCCTGTCCTCGGGAGAATTACAAGTTCATTCCCTGACAAGCGCGGCTTGTGTCGCATGGACCTGTCCAGGCATAATTATTTCGAGGAAAGCAAAACCCTCCAGTAACTCATTGAAATATGGAAATATTCAACAAAGATGGCTTCACTTCAGGACTCCTGGCGCGTGATGCCTGGCTTACTTCTTCGCCAGATAGATGCTGCGTGCCATGTTCGGTTTCTTGAAGTCAAACAGAGACGGTTGCTGCAAGTAGCGGGTCTCCTTCGTCTGCTCTTCAGCCTCGCCGCTGACAACAAAGGACATGCTCATGCCGCCTCGCCCTTGGGGCGTAAAAGTATCCGTGACGATTTCCTCGTAGAGAGTTGGTACGCGCTCCACTCCATAGGAGAGCAACTCGGAGAAAGAGATCTGGTCATCTGCCGGAGCGCGATCGGCCTGCGTATTTTCAACCCCTTCCCTGAACAACGCGTAGCTGAGAGCTCCGTGGCGCAAGACACTGGATTCAAGTGCAACACCTTCGGCCTGACTTGCTGTCAAGATCCGCATCCCCTTGTCATAGGCGAGCTGCCCAAGGCCGCGGCTGCCCATGGGGCCGGGTTTGAAGCCTTTGCCATTAACCGAGGCAGCGGAATTGCAGGCGTCAATTATGAGGACGATATCATTGGACTGAATGCTCAAAAACAGTTGGGCCAGTTTGCTGCTGCCCATCGCGCGAGCCAATATGGCGGCATTAATCTCTCGTCCTGAGGTGTTTGGATCAAAGTCCTTTGGAAAGAGATAGAATTCACCGTCCTGGCTGGCGAGACCATGGCCTGCGAAGAAGAAGAACACCATGTCTTCCGGCATGGCCCGGTCGAGCCTTTCTTCGCCGTCAACGCCAGACAGCAGAGCTCGATCCACCTGTTGCCCGCCAAGAAGTCCGAGCACTGCGGAAATCTGATCTCGGGTTCCATTTTTGTGGCCTGCGGCTTTCGATGAAACCAGTTTGATAGGTACCACCTCATCAAACGAGCCGCTGGCCTCCAGACCGGCGGTAACATCATCCGCCGAGACAGAGGCATCCGCACCAGCGAAATTCAGGTTCCAGGCGGGATTGTCATATAGGTCGATCCCGACACTGATCACATATGCCTTGCGCTTTGCCTCATTTGCCGCATCGATTGCAGGCAGATCATAGGCCATGCGGACCGTCGAGCTTTTAATGCCGTCGCCATTGAAGGCATAGGCCGTAAACACCGTTTGCTGATCGTCCCCTGTCGTGCCGTTCCCTTCGGCAATCTGTGTCTCAACCGCTTTTGGCAGCAGTATGTGTTGAAAGCGAATGGAGCCGTTGGCTGACTTTTCCTCTGCCGTTGGTGTATGCTGACCGACCAGTTGTCCATCACGAAACAGCTTTATCGTTCCAATGCCGCTTGCCTTGTCCTTTTCCTCTGTTTCCCGAAAGTCTACCGTTACGCTGACTGTGGTAGCTTGGCCTTCCCTGGCGACGTCCTGTTCGATGGCCGCAATGTGCAACTGCGGCTGCAGCCGGTTCATGTCAGACAATTTCGGCAGCTCCGGAAACTCCTGTCCGTTGAGCAACCTCGACAGGAGGGTTGGCTCGTAATACTCACGATAGAACAGCTCGATTGGCAGGACATGCTCCGGCTCGTCTGGCATGACCCATCCCAGTGCAGGGAAATCTCCCGGGTCTGACGCGTCATAGCGCCCATCATTGCCGATGACCGCCCAACCGCCGTCAATCAATGTTGCGAGGCTGGCAATCTTTTTGCAATCTTCAACCCGCCAAAGGCTCACCAGCCCTGTTGTTTCGGTAAGAGCGAGTATGTTGCCGTCGGCAGAAAAGGCTACCCCTGCTCCACCCGGATTGATTGAGTTGATCATCTGGACCCTGTTCTCACCACCTCGCGTATCCCAAAGCAGGTTGCGCCCCTCTCGTCCCAGCAGCAAGATGAGGCCAGTCGGCGCGTCCATCAGGGCTTCAGGCTCGCCAATGTTCAACCTTGCAATGGGGCCTGAAAGAGCATTGCCTGCGTCATCAAGTAGAGAAAAGGTCGTTTCATCGGCAAGTGACAAAATCCCCGCAGTTCCAACCTTGGTTTTGACAAGCCGCGCGTTCTGGACAACAGTGATCTTCTTACCTGATGCGGAATCCAGAACGATCACGTGATCTCCACCGCGGGCTTCAAAAACCAGAATCTTCGTTCCATCAACTGAGAATGCCACATCATTCAGGTATCCGTCTGATAGTCTTGTCTTCCAGAGACGTTTCCCCGTTCCCACTTCGTAAAGTGCAATCTCCTTATGGAAGGTCAGAACCCGCGAGCTGTCCGGGGAAAGCAGATAGTCTGGATAGCTGTTGTCGTTGCCGCCCTCGAGTTTGAAATTGCTCTTCAAGCCATTCTCGCCGCGATCGATTGCCTCCATGTCAAAAACGCGCAAAACGACATCATCAAGCCAACTGACGAATAGCAGGTCCTTGCCGTTGGAAATGCCATCGGTCTCAAATTTCGTGGTCTTTTCGCCTTCTGTCTCCCAGTTGACGCGATACTCGCCGGTCTTTTTGCTGGAATAGCAAAGTCTACCCTTGTCCGAGCCTTCACGACACTGGAATATCCGGCCGTTTTGGGAAGCGAACTGCCGTTTGCCATCGGTTGCATTGGCGATGGCAACCACTTTCCCCGAGATGAGATCCCAGGTTGCCTCTTTATGCTCGCCATTGACATAAAGCTCATTGCCATCCCTCGAAAAGGTCAGGCTCTCTGGTGAAACGCTGTTGGTCATGATTGAGCGCATCAGCTGGTTGTCGGTCAGAGACCAGACATCAATCCGTGTATTGAACGCGATTTCCTTATCGGAAAAGAAGTCGTTGTTTGAAGCGACGTAAAGCGCATTTTCCTTGGGAGCGTACCCCGTAATCGCATGAACAAGCCCGTCGCCTGTCCGATCAAAGTCCGGCAGGGTATTGCTTACCGTTCCAGTTCCGCTGTCGAAAATGGCGAGAGATTGTGGTCTTTGAAACGGTGGTCCGATTTCCAGAATGAAGCGCGTTCCATCAAGAGGAAGTATTCTGACTTCATCCTCGTCTGTGCCGATCTTGAGGGTTTCGGTTACCTCGCCAGTTTGGGCGTTGAACAGCTCGATCTTGCCCCCCTTGAGGCCCCAGATTCCTTTTCCGTCATTGCCAAGAGCGAGAGAAACGCGCTCGGCGTTCTGAGGATTGCGTTGCGCCGTTCTACCCTTGATGTCGATGAGAAGCGTGCTTCCATCAGCCAGGATCATGCCGGCGTACAGACCATCAGCTGAAACGGACGGCTTTGCCCCTCCGGCAGTATACCAGCCGGTTGGAAGATCCAGTTTGTCACCCTTGAAATCGAGAATTTCAAATTCCTTGCCGATCATGCAATTGGCCGTGTCGCAGGCAATCAGATGGTCGCTATTCCCGATATACGCCAGCATGGTGAGATTGGCGGCAGGCAGTGAACCGACATGCCGCCCGCTGTCCACATCCCAGAGATCCATGCTGCCGACCGAGCTTGTTACAAGCTTTTTCCCATCGGGAGAAAACTGGAGCATGTCAACAAAGTCACCCGTAGCGATGGATCGCACCTGTCGGCCGGTTTGAGTTTCCCAGATATGGGTGCGACGATCACCCGAGCCAGCTGTCGTGGCAAACAGGCCACCATCGGGCGAAAAAACAGTTTTATGGATCAGATCCTGATGGCCCTGTGTCAGGGCAAGGACAGGCGTGCCTTCACTGGTTGTCTTGTTGATCAGGGCTTGGGGTTCTGGCGCCTCGTCGCTGGCAAATATCCGTATGCTATGATCCGGGAAATGCATGGCAACCAGCATCCCGTCGGGAGACATGGCGGTGTTTCGATAATTCAGGTTTCCCGAAAAGCCGAATTGCATGAAGTCTTCGCCGGGGAAAAGCTGGTTGGTGATCAGCTTGTCAGCGGGCATGTCCAGCACGAAAAGCCTCGCTCCTTCATTCGTCGCGATCCAGAGCATCGTTCTTGGGCCGCGTGGAGTTTGCTGAAAACCGGCCAATTTCGGAAACAGGTTTTTGCTCAGAACGGTCGCCTTTGTTTCCAGTGTTCTGATGTCGCGATATCCGACAGAAACGGTATCATTCCGTGCGTTCTGATCAAGGAACATCACGGTATCGGAAAAGGCAGGCCGATTGGAGGGATCCGGGTTGGCTGGACCATCCGCAGTATCGAAAAGCTCAAGCCCTGAAACGGAAAGACTGTATCCTGTCAGTGCTGTTGCGGCACTGGTGGTATCGGCATCAAAGGTCAAGCCCATGAGCTTGGTGTTTGCCCTGTATTGCGGTCCATCAGCAAGGCGCCAGTCCGTCGCCACGACGGTGATTTCATTGTCGATGTTGACTGCGCTGATCAGGTACTTTCCATCACGGCTAAGGCTCAATCCTTCCCATTCGCCGGGGACTTTTCTCTTCAGCGGGTCATTGAGATCTTCCGTGTCTATGATTTCGGCGCCATCTTTGCCATAGGCAACAGCAACTGAATGACCATCCCCCAGGAAAGCCACGCCTTCACTGGAATGAGGTAGATCATATTCAAAAATGACAGCTGCTTTCGAAAGGTCATATATCGAAAGATGGCGCACGACAGTCACTGCCAGTTTTTGCCCGTCTTGAGAAAAGGCCATCTTCATGAATGCAGCGTCGTTGACCCCGTAAAGTGTAGCAATCGGTGTGAGTGCGATGGCGTTAAAGGAGAAAAGGACGGTCGCGACAACGGCGATCAGAAAGGTCTGCAATGGCCGCATTTGAAGAAACGCAAAGTTCCTCGTCATGTCTCTCAATCTCCCCAATTTCGCAAAAAGCTGCTATGCGCATCCATCCTTCATTTGCCATCCGAGCTACCGAGCATGCGGAACTCACGAACAGCAAACGGCACCCCTATGGATCGAAGCATTTTGCGGACGTTATCCTGCACGACATGGCGCAATGTGTATTGCTCACCCGGGAGACATTCATAAATCAACCGGATTATCATCGTGTTTTCTTCAATTTTGACGACGCCACAATAGTTGATGGGAGCAAGAAAGCGTTGGCCGTGCTCCGCATCGGACAGCAGCCTGTCACTCAACGCAGAGAAACTCTCCTTGATCAGATCCATGTCCGTGTCTATCGGGATCCTGAATTCCAGTTCCGCGGCGATCCATTGGCGGGAATGGTTGGCAATCGTATGGATTTCGCCAAAGGGAACCGTGTGCAACGCACCCAGATAATGGCGGATTTGAAGAGAGCGGACACCGGCCCTTTCGACAGTTCCCTTCACAACCCCGACATCGATCATTTCACCAACCCGGAAAGCATCATCGATCAGGAAAAAGACGCCAGAGACAATGTCTTTGACAAGGGCCTGACTGCCCATGCCAAATGCCAGCCCGATAACGCCGGCACCCGCCAGCAACGGGACAACATTGACACCAATTGAGGACAGGCCAATCAGGGTGGCGATTGTTGCGATCGTTACGAGCATGACACTGCGGATGAAGGGCAGAAGCGTCGCAATACGATCGCGCTGAACAGCCTTGAGGCCACTCGCTTCTTCTCTCGGAGACGCCGCTCGCAACAAAATCCGGTTAGAGCTGATAACCACCAAATGCCACAGCACGTAGGCAATCATGAGCGTTGCAATGAATTGGACCAGTGCCAATGCAAATCGGGTTGCCCTAGGGTCATAGAACCCGTTCCAGGGGCCACTCCAAAGTCGGATGATGATGAAAATGGCCACCAGCGTTGCAACAGTCTGACCAAGTGTCGAGAAGAATTGCGGAAAGCTGTTCTGTGTTCCAAAGGCCGAAGGTGGTTGGCTGTCAGGTGCCTCGATCAGTCTGTCTCTGTCCCGGTTATCGGCATGAGCAGCCCAATCATCAATCACCAGACAAACCACAATCAGCCCCATCAGCACGATGATGGTAAAGATGGCATCGAGTCCAGCTTCAGAGTGGCCAAGCAACAACAGGATCGTTGTGACAAACCACGACATGGAGACATAGATGATTGCGAACCAGTGCCATACGGTCGCAAAAGACCGCCATGCGGCACTTCGCAAACGTCCCGTAGGGTCCTTGCCCAGAATGCTGGCAATGGACGTCTTGTTTCTGAAGCAGGCGGCAATCACCATGATGGCGACCAGTGCGCGGGACGAGAGGGCAAAGATCAGCAATGCGCCTTCTCTGAGCCCGCCATTTTTGAGCAACAACAGACTGGCGGTGAAAAAGAAGGCGAGCGCGGCGATGGACACGATATCCCGGTAGAGGTAGTGAGCCTTGTTGTCATCAAGATCAACGACACGCAACTCCGGTACATATGGGGCAAGCGGGATCCTGAGCAGCATCGCAATCAACCGTGTCGACAACAACGCTGTCAGATAGATGAAGATTATGGTCTGGGCGACCGGGTCGGATTTGGTGCTCATCAACAATGACCATCCTCCGATAATCGCGAAAATCAGAATACCCGCCAGATCAAGAATGGAGCGGATGAGGATGGTGCCGAAGTGGCTCGCCTTGGAGCCAATCCTGAATTGATTGGCAACCCGCCTGAAGAGGTGTTCGACCAGAGCGCCGATCGAAAGCCAGATTGCCGCCTGCAGCAAGGTCGCCTGCAAGCTGAAACCATTTGCGGAAAGGCGATCGATGAAAAGTGAAACATCGCTTGGTAGCTCGCCAATCGCGGTTGGAAGCACTATCAGCCGATCGCCAGCGAGCGTTGCATTCTCGATGAAGAAATTAAGCAGGGAAAGGGTTCCGGATGTAAACGCGCTGGTGTCAGCGACAGCAGCAGGCTCCGAAGCCAAGGCCGAAGAGAGCCAGAGCAATGTGGTGCTCAACACCAGCAGACTGGCCAGATATCCGGGCCAATGGGGAAACTTGCATGAGTTCATTTGGCAAGCAGCCTCCAAACCGCTCCGCTCGGGTATCTGGAGGGCCTCGCCCCTTGGCCTGCCGCACCATCCCCGCTCTGCCCGTAACAATTTACGTAAATAACAACGATCAAAAAAATCTATACCAGAATGCCCGCTATGCAGAGTACTATTGCAGCAGGTTGAGCAATTCGGTTTCGTAGGATTTGCTCAACTCCGGGTCCGCAACATGGTTGCTCAGAAAGGCCCGAACATCGGCGAGTGTCGGATTTTGTAGCTGTCGCAAATTGGCCAGAATGGCCAGAAAATCACGGCCGGCACAGTCACTGTGGGTGTATTTCCATGCGGCGGTACCATTCTGAGATCGGGTTTGCCTGACCAGCCCGCATCGCTTTTCCGGATCAGCATTGCGCCAGATAAGCGACATCATGTCAGTAATTGCCGAGCTGTCATCTGCAAAATAGGAGTGCGAAAGCATGTCCGACCCCAGCCCGGTCATGTCGACGGTATCGAAATTGGAGGATACGGCCTGATCGCTGCCACCCTGCCCGGCTCGCATGGCACTACCGTGCAGTTCCTGCGAGGTTTTCAGCGCCCAGTCCTCTTCCGAAGTATAAAGCGTCAGGCGCCGGGCAACCGGGCGGATGGTCTTTGCCATCTCGACAAACAGTCCAGCGTCCACGTCCGGCGCGGCAAAAAACACCTGTCCGAAGAGCGGACCTTGTTTGATCTTGTCTTGATTACGCAGGGCAACCAATTCCAAGGCATCCGTCAGGGCCCGGTTCCCCATCGAATGGGCAACGATATGAATGGTCGTCGCACCTGACTTTTCTTTCAAGTCTTCAAGAAAACCGGCCAATCGACGACCACTCAAGCGCACCACGGCGGTATCCCCGATATAACGCGTGGTCTTGCCAGCAGACGGCCAGGAATAAAGGATGGGAACGCCGCTGTAGTTCATGTCGTAGGCCAGCTGTGCTGCCCGTCTGGCGGCTCCATCGAAGGTCACGTTGTACCCATGAACAAAGACAAAGGCTTCTTTCTTGCCCTTGTCGGTGAATTCCTTGTGCATCCGTTCGAAGTAGCTGCCTGCATCCTTTGGCTCGATCTTCTGAACCATCACGTGTTTGCTTGGATCGGCGCTGAATTCCAGCTTCCAGATCGATGGTGCTTCCACGGCCCCGGCGACATGAATTTCCGGTACACTGACCGTAACCACGCCATACTGCAGTTCGCCGCGATCATAGCCGTAGTAATTGTCGAGATCCTTTGCCTCGGTTTCCGCCCGGTCGGTTGCATAATAGACCTCGACCTCGTGATAGCCGCCTTGGCCGTCGGAACGGGTGGACGCAGCTTCAGCCGGTTGACTTGCCTTTTGTTCGGCCTTTGCGGCCTCTTCATACTGGCTCGCCTTGCTCTTGAGACCCCGAGCTTTCGACAGCCGCGCCAGATCCTCCAGAACACGAGCGACTTCCGGCCCGAACTGAACCCCGGCCTTGCGCTCGGCGAGTTCCTGCTCATAGGCACTGAAGGCCTTGCGGGCGTTGCCGGTTTTCTCCATGAGTATTGCCAAACGACGATAAAGGGCCGCCAGATTTTCCTGCAGGACGTCGCGCTTCTTCGCGGCGAAATCGGTCGCCACGGCAAGCACTTCGACTGCTTTTCTGTCGTTCTGCTGCTTCTCGTAAAGATCAGCCAGATCCATGTAGAGGTCGAAAAGGAATTGGGGTTCCACCTGTTCGGGATCTTTGATCGCCTCCAGCGTTTGCACGATCATGGCGATTTTCTCTTCGTCACCTGTGGCCGTTTGCAATTGCATTTCGAACGTCAGCGGATTGAACGATGGACTACTCGCTGCGGCCTGATGCAGCGGAAAGAGGCTCACCAGAGAAACCATGCAGGAAAGAACCAATCTGTTTTTATGATCGAAAAATGTTATCGGCATCGAACGCCCCATAAACAAAAATTGTCTTGGCAGTGTAGTCCCTATCATTCATCTTTAGCAACGATATGAATACCCTTTATCGTTGATTCCATTAGATCTGTCTAAAGTCATTGCTGTTCCAGCCGCATATGTTGAGGTGTCAGGAGGCCATATTGCTGTTCCGAACCGTGCTTCTTTTGCTGACCATTTTGCCGGGTATTTGCCCAAGCGCAAGCGCTGAGACCAGAGCGCTTCTGATCGGTGCGTCGGATTACGACAACAGTTTCGGCATTCCAGACCTGAAAGGTCCGGTCAATGACATCCACTTGATCATGGACATGCTGAAAGAGCGTGGAATCAACGATGTACGAGTGTTGCTCGATGAAGAGCCTGACAGCGGCAAGCCTACCAAAAACAACATCATGTCCGCCTTTGCCAGACTGGAAGAGGAAAGCAAAGCGGGAGACCTTGTCTACATTCATATGAGCGGTCATGGATCGCGCCAACCCGATCAGAATGGCGATGAAACGGACGGTTTTGATGAAATATTCCTTCCCTCGGATGTAAAGAAGACGCCACAAGGAGCCCAAACCGTTCCCAACGCACTGGTCGATGACGAGATCGGCGATGCCATTGACAAAATCCGGGACAAAGGAGCCTCGGTCTGGCTCGTAATGGACAGTTGCCATTCCGGTGGCGGGATGCGCGATGCATCGAACTACTCCGCAAGCCGCAACGTGGATCCGGGCATATTGGGACTTCAAACAGTTGCAGCCGCATCGGCAATTGGCAATGAACCTTCAGACGACATTGCATCTTCACCGGACAAGGAAGGTCGAGGCGGAATTCTGGCCTTTTATGCCGCCCGATCATCTGAGGTGGCAAAAGAAATCGACTTGAGTGAAGGGAACGCCAAGGACAACAGTGGCTGGTTTGGACTGTTCTCTTCGACGCTCGTCAAGAAGCTCGAACAAAATCCCAATCTGACCTATCGCCAGCTTTTTCAGTCCGTGTTGAGTGACATCAACAACAACGCAAGTCTGGGCGTCGCCAAATTGCAGACCCCTTCTTGGGAGGGCTCAATGATTGACAATCTGGTGCTCGGAACTCGGACAGGCTCGGCACGCCAGACGTTTCTGGTCAAGGGCGACGAAATCGAGGCGGGCCTGGTCCAGGGATTGCAAGTCGGCACTCTGGTTGGTCTCATCGGGTCAGACCTCAGCAGCAAGGACTATCTTGGCTTTGCTCAAGTGGAAGAAGTGGAAACAAGCCTCGCCTATTTGCGTCCGGTTGCCAAGGATTGCGAACCAGATACCGAGGCCTTGTGTGAATGGACAGGCGACATTGAAGAGAATGCCCGTTTCGCGCAGGTCATCGCTCAGCCGCGTGATCAGGTCATCAAATTCTCGCCGATTTTCGACTTGCAGAGTGGAGAGCCATTAAAGGGCCATGAGTGGCTCGAAGACATGCTGAAGACCGAACTCGACAAAACATCCAGCCAAGTCGGCATTTCCGCTCAACAATCAAACGAAGCCTACGACGTGCAAATCCTTAGGGACAAAGATGTCTTGTGGTTCGGTCCACAAGCCAGCATTGGCAGAAAGCCGGTCGGATTGCCGTTCAAGATTGGCGATCATGCCGACGAGGCCATCGCCGGGAAACTGTCTTCCATCCTCGCACGCATCATTCGTGCCGAGTATTTTGCAAAATCGATGAGCACTCTTGTTTCCGAAGATACCGTGCAGGATGATGCTCCGGTCAAAATCGCCGCTCGCGTCGCATCGAGCCGATCAGAAGATCTTGTCCCCTCGGACTCACGCAATTACTCTCCCCAAAAGGAATGTCGAGGCGCCTTGCGCAAGATGGACATGAAGTCGACGAGTGATCTTGATGCTGGACAGGATCTCAAGCAGTGCGACTATCTCGAATTTGATGCCAAGGGCACTTCCGAAGATGCAATGGACGTCAATCGCATTCATATCGATCCCAAATATTGCATCCACACCACCTATGAACTGGTTGAAGGAACCGCCAAAAGCAAGCCGTTGGGTGACCCGATGGTCATTTGCTCCGATTGTCCGGCGCCCGCCCGCTATTCTGCTGGCTACGAACGCGTTTTTGTCATTGCGAGCAAAACACAGGACAACAAGGAGAGTCTGAACCTGACGGGCCTTGTCGAGAATTGCTTTGACGATGATCAAGCCGGCCCTTCCCGCTCGGTTCTGGACCGTTCCCGCGATTTGCAATCGGGGTTGGGTGCAATCATGCAAAAGGCTACCAATTCCCGATCTGCAATGAGTTTCAGCAGTGCGGTTTCTGATGTCTGGGTCGATAAATTCCAATGGCGCACAGTGCCAAAGGAATTCGTATTGCGGGAGTAACAGGCGTACTGCAGGCTCAGGACATCGTTTTGTCTGGTTGAATGTCCCAATGGGTTCGGCGCATAAAAGGTCTCAACACGTACGGAATTGCGACGATGTTCGCAATAGGGGCAACCATCGTAAAGTGCAGGCTTGCAAACAGCTTCTTTCCAGTGCGCCCGCCAGGCATTCGCCTTACATGGCGGCAGCAGCTCTTGCTGCCTGGTCATAGTTGCCAGAGACCATGCGCAAGGTCGTGGCCACCTGCGACAGTTCGCTTTCATCCAGTTTGAGTGCTTTCAACGGCTTGATCAGCAGCGCTTCTCGCAATCGCTTATATTCAAGACAGGCAGCCTCTCCTGCGGGGGTGATTTCGGCAATCTTCTCCTTGCCCCTTTTGCCAGAGGCAACCAAACCGGCGTTTTCAAGCTTCTTCAGAGCATAGGCAACGGTGTGTGTGTCTTCCACATTCAGAACCAGGCAAATGTCGGACAAGGTTTTGGATCGCCCCCGATGGTTCACGCTGTGCAGCACGATAACATCAAGCGGCCCCAGCCCCTCGGAACCACTGGCCGCCATGCAGCGCTCAATCCAGCGGTGATAGGCATTGACAATCATCGTAAGCGCAAATTCCAGCTCCGAAAGGGCTGGCATGGGCCCTGATGCCAGATGCGAAGCCGCAACAACCGGACCGATTTGTTTCTCCGTGCCATCCATGCTCTTGGGTTCCCTTCCTGACCAGTTACCATCGTCTCAACATATGAACTCAAGCAGTTTGCTTTCCATCAATCTACCGACAGGGTCTTTCAATTTGCTTGACTGACACAAGCTTCCGTATATAGATTTTATCGATATAATATAGACAAATTGTCAAAATAAAGCAATCACAGACCACCCATTCCTCCCTTTGACAACAGTGGTCTGCCATAAACCAGAGGTATTGAAATGTCAGAAAAGTGGGATTTTTGGATTGATCGGGGCGGCACCTTCACGGACGTTGTCGGCCGGGCTCCAGATGGCACCCTGCATCCACATAAGCTTTTGTCTGAAAATCCGGAAGCCTACCGCGACGCCGCCATTCAGGGCATTCGCGATCTGTTGGGCGTGAAAGCCGGGGACCCGATTCCCTCAGAGAAAATCGATTCGGTGAAGATGGGCACGACTGTTGCCACCAATGCGCTTTTGGAACGCAAAGGCGAACCGACGGCTCTGTTCATCACCCAGGGCTTTCGCGATGCACTGGAAATCGGCTATCAGGCGCGTCCGGACATATTTGCCAAGGAGATCATTAAGCCCGAACTTCTGTATCACGATGTCCATGAGATCGCGGAACGCATAAAGGCGGATGGCTCGTTGGAGACACTGCTCGACATTGAGAGCGCCCGGTTCAGCATGCAATCGGCCTTTGACGCGGGTATCCGCAGCGTAGCCATCGTCCTCATGCATGCCTATGCCTATCCTCAACATGAGTTGCTGCTGGAAACCCTTGCCCGTGAGATCGGCTTTGCGCAAATCTCGGTTTCCCATAAGGTTTCCCCGCTGATGAAACTGGTTGGACGGGGCGACACTACTGTTGTGGACGCCTATCTTTCGCCCATTCTGCGCCGCTATGTCGAGCAGGTGCAAGAGGAACTGGGCGAAGGGCCTCGCCTGATGTTCATGCAGTCGTCCGGCGGATTGACCGCTGCCAATCTGTTTCAGGGCAAGGATGCCATTCTTTCCGGACCGGCTGGCGGAGTAGTCGGTGCGGTCGAAACAGCGCGCATGGCAGGCTTTGAGAAAATCATCGGCTTCGACATGGGTGGCACATCCACCGATGTCTGCCATTTTGATGGCGAGTATGAACGCGCCTTCGAGACTGAGGTCGCCGGTGTTCGCATGCGTGCGCCAATGATGATGATCCATACGGTGGCTGCTGGTGGTGGTTCTATCCTTCATTACAAGGATGAACGGTTTCAGGTCGGCCCCGATTCCGCAGGCGCCAATCCCGGTCCGGCCTGCTATCGTCGTGGCGGTCCGCTGACTGTTACTGATGCCAATCTGATGACCGGCAAACTGGCAACCGATTTCTTCCCCCAGATTTTCGGCCCCAATCAGGATCAGCCTTTGGATGATGCCATCGTGCGGGAGAAATTTGCTGCTCTGGCAAAAGACATTGGCGGCGGACGCAGCCCGGAAGATGTCGCAGATGGCTTTCTCAAGATCGCCGTTGAAAATATGGCCAATGCTATCAAGAAGATTTCCGTCCAGCGCGGCTATGACGTCACCGCCTATGCTCTGGTCTGCTTTGGTGGTGCGGGCGGACAGACCGGCTGTCGCGTGGCCGATAGCCTGGGCATGAAGACCGTCGTGCTTCATCCCTTCTCGGGCATTCTCTCAGCCTATGGCATGGGACTCGCTGATATTCGGGCAGACCGTCAGCAATCTGTGGTCAAACGGCTGGAAGAGAGCCTCATTCCAGACCTTGAAACCCTGAGAGATAGTCTTGCGCTGCAGACCGAACAGGAGTTGGAACGGCAGGCCGTGCCATCTGAAAAG
Organism: uncultured Cohaesibacter sp.; assembly: GCF_963666525.1. Lineage (NCBI taxonomy): Bacteria > Pseudomonadati > Pseudomonadota > Alphaproteobacteria > Hyphomicrobiales > Cohaesibacteraceae > Cohaesibacter > uncultured Cohaesibacter sp. The sequence continues at coordinate 4,997,322 of NZ_OY762905.1, read as the reverse complement.
CGTCAAACGCGCACGACTGTACATCTGCGTTATGAGGGTTCCGACACCACCTTGCCAATTCATTTCGGCACCGTATCCGAGATGAAAGCTGCCTTTGAACAGGCGCACAAAGCCCAGTTCGGCTTTGCCTATTCCGACAAGGCGATTGTCGCTGAAACACTGGATGTGGAAACCACCGGTGGAGGTGCGGGTCTTGTCGAGCCAGACCTTACGCTCGCGAGCGACACCCCAGAGGCCGCAGCAGCAACGCGCATTTACGCCGAAGGCAACTGGCACGACACCGGCATTTACAAACGCGATGCACTCAAGCCAGGCATGGCTGTGAATGGCCCTGCCATCATTGTGGAATCCCACGCGACAATCGTCGTTGAAGATGGATGGCAGGCCCGACTCAATGCCAAGGACCATGTGGTTCTCAGCCGCATCGTGCCCCTGCAAAGAGACAAGGCCATCGGCACAGAAGCCGACCCCGTCATGCTGGAAGTCTTCAACAATCTGTTCATGTCGATAGCGGAACAGATGGGGGTAACGCTGCAAAAAACGGCCTATTCGGTCAATATCAAGGAACGGCTCGACTTCTCCTGCGCCATCTTCGACGCCAGGGGCGCACTGGTTGCCAACGCGCCGCACATGCCGGTGCATCTGGGCTCCATGGGCAGATCTGTCGAGACCGTCATCAAGCTCAATGAAGGCAACATCAAACCCGGCGATGCCTTTGCCCTCAACGCACCCTACAACGGCGGCACGCATTTGCCTGACATTACCGTTGTCACACCGGTGTTTGATGACAAGGGCGAAGGCATCCTGTTCTGGGCTGCTTCACGCGGACACCATGCCGATGTCGGCGGCACCGCCCCTGGTTCCATGACACCGCTCGCCACCACCGTGGACGAGGAAGGTGTGCTTTTTGACAACTTCAAAGTTGTCGATCAGGGTCATTTCCGCGAGGATGCCTTGCGTGAGCTTTTGACAGACCACGCCTATCCGGCGAGAAACCCGCACCAGAATATCGCCGACCTTTCTGCCCAGATCGCCGCAAACGAAAAGGGTATTCAGGAAGTACGAAAAATGGTCGCCAATTTTGGGCTGGATGTGGTCGAGGCCTATATGGGCTATGTTCAGGACAACGCCGAAGAAAGCGTTCGTCGCGTCATCGAAGCGCTCAAGGATTCCGAATGCGAATACCATACGGATCAGGGCTCCATCATTCGTGTAAAGATCACGGTCGACAAGAAGAAGCGCGAAGCAACTGTCGACTTCACCGGTACGACGGGGGTCAAGGCCAACAATTTCAACGCGCCGGAACCAGTGACTCGGGCGGTGATCCTCTATTGCTTCCGCGTGATGGTCGAAGGCGACATTCCCATGAATGCCGGCTGCCTCAAACCGATCAACATCATCGTGCCGGAAGGCTGCATGTTGCGTCCGAGTTATCCTGCAGCCGTGGTAGCAGGCAATGTGGAGACCTCACAGCATGTGACCAATGCGGTGTTCGCGGCATTGGGTGCAATGTCCAATTCGCAAGGCACGATGAACAACCTCACCTTCGGCAATGAGACCTACCAGTATTATGAGACCATCTGCTCGGGTTCTCCTGCTGGGCCGGGCTTTAATGGTACGGATGGTGTGCATACCCACATGACCAATTCCCGCCTCACCGATCCGGAAGTTCTGGAATTTCGCTTCCCGGTGCTGCTGGAAGATTTCCATATCCGCAAAGGATCTGGTGGCAAGGGCAAATGGCATGCGGGTGATGGCACTGAGCGAACCTTGCGCTTCCTGAAGAAGATGGACTGCGCCATCCTTTCCTCGCACAGAAGTGTCAAGCCGCGCGGTCTTGAAGGCGGCGAGGACGGAGAATTGGGCCACACCCGGGTCAAGAGGCTCGATGGCTCGATTGAAGAGCTGAAGGGCTGCGATCAGACCGTACTGGATGCCGGAGACACAATCACTGTGGTGACGCCAACCCCCGGCGGATGGGGGGCTCTATAGTGCGGTCCTGCAAAACGGCGTAGTCATGCAAAAGCAAGCCCGTTCCTGTCGCCAGGTACAAAAGGAACGGTCTATTCTTGATCGATTATCGGGGGCAGCGCCCCCGATAACATCATTGGTGTGCCGCCAGACTTGAAGGCTCGAACAGAGATCCGGATCTGACGCCTATCGCCCCAATTCGGCTTCCACCCGCTTCTTGGGGTAATAGACATGGTCTCCTTTGAGCAGCTTCAGAAATTCGTCTCCGTATGTTCGCTTGGCATGTTTGAAGACATACCACTCGCCATCAGGATCTCTTTTCTGAAAGATGGTATTGCCGACAATACGATGGCGGAAACAGGTTACGGCAGGGGCACTGCCGTCCATGGCCCTCCATGTGGCGCGGAAGCAGAGGCTGCCCTTGCTGGTCAAGGTGAACCATCGTCCATCGCCAACACTCGGGTTCCCCCCTTCTCTCGACCAGGCAGTGAAGGCCTGCTTGCGCGCTGCAAAAAATCCGCCTCCAGCCTGCCATTTCCAGGTGTGATTGGTAAAGACCACCCAGAGATGGTCGCCGGTCATCGGTTTTGAAGCTTCAAAGAGCGCCTGAGTTCGTGGATCGTCAAATTCGGGTTTGTCCTGATCCGCGAAAGCAGACAGGCAACCAAGAAGTAGCACACCGGAAGCGATCATCGTGACGAGTTGCTTATGGCGTTTCATGGTTTCCTCCTATTCCAGAACTTGAAAATCAATGCGCCAGTCGGGGCGTCCGTATCCTTCCGGCCAAGGATGGACTTCCTTGTCGTTGAAGTAGACGACGGCATTCAGTTCGGGGAAGTCGGCTTCCACTTCAGTGACCGTCTGTTTCCAGTTGTCGACATATGCCTGTTTGCCGACATAGCCCAGTTCGGCAACGACGATCGGCTTGTTGAACGGCACTGTAAGGTCGTAACCGGGTTTCAGAAGCTCGGCAAACGTTCTGTCGCGACCAAATTTGTCATTGTCATATTTTTGCAAGCCAAAGACCGACAGGCCGATGCTGTCGGCATAGTTGTCGCCGGGATAATAGGCCTGCAATCCCTCCAGCCCCTTTGGAGACCACATGTATTTGGCCTTCGGAGCTTCCTTGCGGCAGAGATCGACCATTCTGCGGTAGGCCTTGATATAGTCGTCAGGGCGCCAACCAGACCAGGTAAACCGACCATCCTGGTCTTCCATTTCCTGGCCCCAACGAATGGTCACGTTGCTCCTCAGCTCGCCCGCAATCTTGCAGATTGCCCGCATGTTCGGGTCATAGGAACCGTTCAAAATTGCATTGCGCAGATCGACCGGCATCAAACGCCAGTCCTGTGACCAGGACCAGGGTTCAACCGTGATCAAGAGATCCCTCCCCCGTTGCTGAGCATAGGCGTCCGCCTCAAACATGCTTTTCAGTTCGACGTCTTCCCATGGCAGGAACAGGTGTTCGATTTTGACAACGCGGTCGTCTTTGAACGTTCCGTATGGATCGTAGCTGCCCAGCTCAATTGGCGTGCCCGTATTCACTACAGGCCCCTTGCCATTCGCGGTTGGCGTTTCCATTGCCGAAAGCTTTGCCGTGGTAAAACCTAGTGCCAGCAAAGAAAGTGTGCTTACCGTCATGAGTGCCTTGGCCGACGTTCCGGTTTGTGTCGCAAATACTGTTGCCTTCATAGCTTTTCCCCTCCTCACCTGGCCAGCTTTGTTCTGCTGGGTTGGGTCTCGTTGTCTCCTTTTGACTCAGTTTGGCATCCACCTAAATGAGAGTGAAACGTGCCGAGTTCCACTTCGTCCCATCCCTGCCCCGGCGACTATGTAGGTGGTTCTTGTCAGTCGCAGCGGGTCTGCTCCATAGGACAATGCCTCGATTGCGCTGGCTCCCTTGTCTGTCAACAATTGCATTGGCAAGAGAAGCATCATGACCGTGACGGCAGCGTGAATCGGCTGCCTGAGGATCGCCCAATAGAAGTTTCCTTCAGTCTCACGGTAGTGCTGAAGAATGATCAACGCGGCAATGAACGCATAGGCACCTGCATTGACTGCAGCAAAAAGGATGAACCCTCTTGCTTCGCTCTCGTTGTCTATCCCGACAATCGGCGCGGCAGAAACAGCAGACAGCAGCAGATATGGTGCTATGATTTTCCATGCCACCAACTGCTTGCCGTGCGTTCCTTTCGGCGTAACCTTGAAATCGACAAAACCCGGGCTGAAGCGATCCCAGACCGCAGCCAGACTGCCCATCAGTGCCCATGGCCAACGGGCAAGAAGGAAAAGCGATGCCTCCCAGCTTATGATCTTTGCCGACATGGGGCGTAGCCAGCCACCACGTTTCCAGAAAATGGCGAGCGCGACAAGGATCACCGACATTGGCACGAAATGCAGCAGGAATTCCGGGTAGGTTACCCCGACAAATGGTTCGTTCCGCAACAAGGCGATACCGGGAAGCAGGAACATGAAGCCCATGAACACCGAGAACAGCGGATACCACAACTGCGAGAACAAGAACTGAAATTTGAGCCGCCCATTCAAATGCGGCACATACTCGGACGAGTAGCGCAGCAGGATTGTCACAAGACTGCGCGACCATTGAAATTCCTGCGTTGCGAGATCGGCGAAGGTTGCCGGCCCGTCTCCATGCGCAATAGCATCCAGCGCATGCACACCTTTCCAGCCACCAGCATTCATCAACAATGTCGTTGAATGATCTTCTGCCAACTCAGGTCCCAGACCACCAACTTCCTTGAGGGCTTTCGTTCGCACAGCGTAATGGGAACCGATGCACAATGGAGCCCAGCCATCGTTGTAACCGGCCTGCAGTGCCCCATGCAGGGAACCTTCTGCATAGAGGCGGCTGCGTGCCGACCAACTGGTTGCCGCGTTAGCATCGCAGATAGAAGGGGCGGAGGCATACCCCACCTGCGGATCGTTGAAAGGAACCAACATATGCCAGAGATAATCTTCTTCCGGCACGTGATCTGCATCCAGCTGACTTACAAAGTCATAATTCCTGTAGCCAAAATGGTCGTAGAAATAGGCCAAATTGCCTTCCTTGCAGCGTGTTCTCCTTGGCCAGGTCGGACGATGATAGGCTGCATCATCTTGCCTTGTCGAAAGATGAACGCCGTGTTCCTCACACCAAAGTTTGGTCTTTGCATCCGGTTTTTCAGATGCGAGCCAGACATCGTAAGAAACCCCATCCGGAAGCCGTTGATTGAGCATGGCCGCGAGTGTCTTCACCAAAACGGCAAACGGTTCTGACGGCGCCTGGGTTACGACCATGGCAATCCTAGCGCCTTCCGGCGGCATCAGGTCTGGCCTCGGCTTGCATGCACCACGGAAAATCAGCAGAAAATACAAAGGTAACAGGGTGATCCACAACAGCGTGACCGACAGGGCACCATACCAGAACAATCCGATGACATGGTCGCCCGTCAACCACCAGTTCCAGAACCAGACCAGACTGGCAAACCAGAGCACAAGGCCGCCGTCATTGACCCATTTTTGACGATGGGTGAATACCGGGACGAGCAACCCAGGCTCCGATCTGTCAATTGCCCCCAACGGAGCAACATGCGTCCGGTCTGTGTTTGTCATGACCTCACCTCCAGGCCAAAAGTTGGCGCTGCGGTCTTTATGATTGAACCGATATCCGACATCTCCGTTCTGAACCCCAAAGCTTTCTCGGCATAGGCCGGGTCGGCATAGAGCACAGGGGGGTCGCCGGGCCTGCGCGGTGCGAATTTCACCGGGACGTCATGTCCGGTCTGCTTACGTACCGTGTCGAGAATTTCCAGAATCGAGATTCCGACACCGGAACCGAGATTGACAATCATGCTTCCCTTGTTCTGCAAGAGATGCCGGACTGCAAGAACATGGGCTCTGGCGAGATCTGCCACGTGGATGTAGTCGCGTACGCAGGTCCCGTCCCTCGTTTCATAGTCGGTGCCGAAAATACTGAGCGTATTGGCCCGACCACTGGCGGCCATCAGTGCGAGAGGAATGATATGGGTCTCTGGTGAGTGTTTTTCAGACAGCTCCCCATCAGGATCAGCCCCGCAAGCGTTGAAATAGCGAAGGATGACCGACTGGAGCCCATAGGCCGCGCGATAATCCTGCAATATCCGTTCGACAATCAGCTTGGTAGCCCCATAGGGGTTGATCGGCGCTTGCGGTGTCTGCTCCGTTATGGGCAGTTTCTCGGGGATGCCATATGTTGCGCAACTGCTTGAAAAGACGATCTTGTCAAGCTGCATGGTACGACAGGCGGCCAACAGACTGAGTGTGCCGCCTACATTGGTTTCATAATATAGGGCAGGATGATCGACAGACTCTCCTACATAGGCACGAGCGGCAAAATGGATGACGGCGACGGGTCGATACGTCCTGATGGTATCGACCAGTTTCCCTGTGTCGCTGAGCTCACCCCGGACAAATGGCCCGTATTTCACGGCAGACAGATTGCCCGTGCTCAGATCGTCATATGTTATCGGGTTGAAGCCATCGGAGGCCAAAAGCTTACAGGTATGACTACCGATAAAGCCGGCCCCTCCGGTGACCAGTATTGCCTGCCCTGTCATTCGGCCACCTCCACGATGGGCTCATTGGCAAAGATCTCGGCAGCGAAATAGGCTATCGTCTTTTCCAAACCTTCGCGAAGAGGAATGGTCGGTTGCCAACCGAGCAAACGATTGGCGCGCGAAATCAATGGTCGCCGAACCACCGGATCGTCCTTTGGCAGCGGCAAATGCTCGATGCGGGATTTGGACGACGTCATTTCCTTGACCAGAAAGGCCAGCTCCATCACCGTGAATTCGCCGGGATTCCCCAGATTCACCGGGTCACAGACTTCCTTGCCTGTCGCCATCAATGCCACCAATCCGGACACAAGGTCGTCAACATAACAGAAAGATCTCGTCTGCTGACCCTCGCCATAAACCGTAAGTGGCAAGCCTTGCAAAGCCTGACAAATGAAGTTTGATACGACACGGCCATCGTCAGGCCTCATCAACGGACCATAAGTGTTGAAGATGCGAGCGATCTTGACCTCAATTCCATCGCGCGCGGCATAGTCATGAAACAGCGTTTCAGCACACCGCTTGCCTTCGTCATAGCAGGACCGTGGTCCGACCGTATTGACATTGCCCCAGTAATTCTCGGGTTGAGGATGAACCTTGGGATCGCCATAGACCTCGGATGTTGACGCCAGAAGTATCTTGGCACCCTTTTTCCGGGCTAGGCGCAACAGATTGATGGACCCCAAAATACATGTCTGCATGGTATGGACCGGATCTGCCTGATAGTGTGGAGGCGAAGCCGGACATGCGAGGTTGTAGATTTCGTCGATGGGCCTTGAAAATTTCAAAGGTCTGATGATGTCGTGAAGAATGAAGCTGAAACCTGCTTCACCGATCAATGGCTGAATGTTGGATTGCCTGCCTGTCATCAGACTATCCACGCAAATGACCTTGTTCCCCGCATCCAGCAGTCTTTTGCAAAGATGCGTTCCTACGAATCCGGCTCCCCCAGCCACTAAAATTGTTTTGCTGAATTTGCGGCGCACTTTCCCGTTCTCGAGGCGTGAATACGCACCCGAGTGCTTCAAATTATGCATATTGGCTCCTCCGTGCAGACTTAATGCACCGCCGCTTCTAATTTGAAGTCTTTCTGACGAGTTTGGATTGAATCCGGTAGCTGGCGTATTACCTGGCAAAGCTTGCCGGGTATTTCTGTTTCTTGCCGAAATTCAATTCGGGCTTCTTTCAAAGCTGCGGTGCCTGCTGGTTTTTAAGTTATTGAGCGCGCAGAGCAATTTGTGGTCTTTAGAAATATTTTTCCAAAAATTGCAATTTGAGTGCTCATTTCTTTATTATTAACTACATATTATCACATATTTTCTAAAAATGGAAATAAAAAGAAACATTCCACCTCCGGTAGAATCTTGCCCGTCTTGATTCGAATTCATTCATGCTCAAAAAATTGCCTGAGGACAATCGCGTTCAAGCATAAAAAAAGGCCCGAAGATCGGACCTTTGCAACATGCGATTTCTCGTTTTTCTAGCGTGCGCGACAACTTGCTCGTGAGCCAAAACCACTGGCAGAGCAAATGTAACTGGCAGAGCCAAGATAAAGCTTTTCGGGCCTTGCATCCTGGTTATAGGCAAGCTGCAAGGGCTTGGATTTGGACTTGCGAATTGGCTTTGCCGCAGCATAAGTGCCATTCGAAAACTTGCTCGATTTCGGCTGAACAGTTGTGGTGTGGGAGGCGTAGCTTATTCTTGGCGAATATGTTGAAACTGAAACACTCTTGTCTCCTGGCGTAGACTGGCAAGCCACGAGAAACAAACACGTCATGCCAACCACAACCTCGGGCGCTTTGACCCCATTTTTGTTTGAGAATTTTGCGCCGAGCGCCTTCATAAGATGCATAATTGCTCCAGATCGATTTGCCATCAGAAGAGTAAACAACACCTCACCTTGTGTGCGCCCCTTTGAAGCTCAACACTGGACATTTCTTGTGGTTGCACTGTATCTGATTCTGTTTACAAGCACGAGAGACTTAATTGCAAAATTAGACAATATTGTGAGTTTAAAAAGTTAATAATTTTTTAAACGAATTATTTTTACTTTCTCATCTCGCCAACGAAACTGAACATCTAAGTATACAATTTTTGCGAGTACGTATTGGTTCGGAATTTATATCTCAATGACGTTTGTATTTCTGGAAATATTCAAATGAAGTTTGCGTGTTTTCTGGTGGTCATGTAAAAACTGGCAACCTATTGTCTAGCGCACCGAAGTGCTTGATGTATCAAGTGAACTGCGCCAGCAAGAGCAACCAATCAGGCGGAGAAAAGGTCGGCAGGAGCAAGAATTACCCCAATGGTTGGCATCCTCGTCATTACAGCGGTTTCAGATTGCTGTCCCTCGCCAATTGTCTCCCAGGGCAGCACCCCTTGGGGAACCTCCCGACCAGCTTGCGTGTCAAGAAGAAACACGAGCGTCGCAATTCATTAACAATTGAGCCAGAAGTATTAATATTGTGGCGGCATTGGTTTTACAAAAAGTCACTAGGCTATTTTTCGAATTCGCGGAGGATTTTATTATGGCCTTTTGTGACACCTATGGGCGAAAAATCGAGTATGTCCGTCTGTCGATCACCGATAAGTGCAATATGCGCTGTACTTATTGCATGCCTGAACGACACAATTCGTTCATTTCCACCAGCAAATACTTGTCCTTCGCTGAAATCGTGCGCGTTATTGCCGCATTTGCGGATCTGGGTGTCAGTCGTGTGCGTCTAACCGGGGGTGAGCCCCTGGTGCGCAAGGGGGTTGATCAGTTGGCGCACTCGCTCACTGACATTCCCGGTATCGACGATCTTTCCATGAGTACCAATGCTGTGCTGCTTGAGGACCGTGCCGAAGCGATTTTCAAAGCGGGCGTCAAGCGCCTCAATGTCAGTCTTGATACTCTCAATCCGGATCGCTATCGCGCCCTCACCCGAGGGGGGGATTTGAATGTGATCTTGAGAGGCCTCAGAAAGGCCAGGGATCTCGGTTTCTCCCCCATCAAAATCAACATGCTGGTCATGAAAGATGTAAATGACGACGAAGTTCTGGATCTGACGGCCTATTGTCTGGAAATGGGCTTTGCTCTTCGTTTCATCGAAACGATGCCAATCGGATCAAGTGGTCAGGATGCCTGCAAGAGTTTCCTTAGCTTGAGTCACGTCCGCGAGACCCTATCCCAACAGTTCGACCTGACGCCAAGCGTCATGTCCGGCGGTGGCCCGGCCCAGTATTTCCGTATCGACGACACCAACATGCATGTTGGTTTCATCACTCCCCTGTCCCAGCATTTCTGTGAGACATGCAACCGCGTTCGGCTTTCTGCCGACGGGACGCTGCACCTTTGTCTCGGAAACAGTGTCAATTTCGAGCTGAGGGATCACCTCAGATCAGGCATCAGTGACAGTGACCTCAAGGCCCTTCTGATCGAGGCGATGGCACTCAAGCCAAAGCAGCACGACTTCCAACATGACACAGCGCGCATCCAGCGCAGCATGTCAGTCACTGGCGGCTAGGACAGAAGCCAGCCGAGTTCCCTCTCTACCCTGAGCCATCCGGAATTCTCTTGTAGCCAGTCATCTTCCAGACAATTATCCGAGCAGCATTTCGAAGGGCAGGAAATCCAACATATCTCCCGCCGCAACGGCAACACCATCGGGGCTCTTTGCCAGACTGTTGGCCCAGCAAACACTTGTCATGATCGGGGATCCCTGCTTTGGGAACCGTTGGATTTCCATAACGCCTTCTGCGCCTACGACGGCCCTTGCACGAATATACTCGCGTCACTTTCCCGGCTTGGTGCTGGAAAATGCGGCACGGAAACGCCAGGCCATCGGAGTAGTATCCCTTCGTCCCTGGAGGTGAATTGCGTCTTCGATTTCCAGCAAACGGTCCTTTTCTGGCGTCCTCTTGTCAGCGGTCATCGCGGCAATTTCTCTCTATTTACAAAAAGCTGAATCCTTTGGCATTTCGAGACTTAACAAAGAAACCCTGTGGGCATCCGTTGATCGTGATCAATGCCTCTTCGTTTATTCAATCTAGCATGAATTTCAATGTTTGCGCCCAGCCCGATTTCCTCACGGCGTCGGTTCCGACAGGCTTGAAAACCCTCCATTGCAATGAAAGAAACCAAATGGTTTCGGCTATGCCGAACCGCTCTTGGGAGAAATGACTTGAGAGATTCTATCGCCCGGACGGTTCTGGTTCTGCAATGGATTGCGGTATCGGTCATAATTCTCATCACCATTCTAGCGGCTGGCCTTTCATGGCAGCATCTGTTGTCGTATCAACGCATTGTGAAATTGGCTGAGCTGGATCGCATCCTGTTTGGCACAGTGACTAAGAGCCGTGTGGAGATCGGAACAGTCGGAGTTGCACTCATTCAGGAGCCAGATCCGCGCAAAACGGTAGAGAGTGCTCTTGCCAATGTAGCCCAGCTGTATGATACGGCCGTTGCCTCTCTTTCAACTTCGGGCTTGAAGAATGTCGATGACTTGTTGCTGCAATTCAGGGATGTTCATCAACACCTGATTTATCAGGAGAAAGTGATTTTTGCCGAACTTGAAAAGCCGATTGGCCAGCGAGATGTGAGCAATATCGAGCCGTGGCGACAGACCATATATGCCTATGCGGATGTCATTCTGGGCGCCAGCAATGTCGTCGGTACCCAGTTGCGAACCGTCGACAACAATCTGAGCGACCTTGTTACGATCAGGGAACTTTCCTATGCCATTCGGGACCGTTACGCTCGACAATGTTCCCGCTTCAGACCCGCAGTTCAGAAGGACCGTCCTCTGACTGCCTTAGAAAAAAGCCATTGGAGAGAAGATGTTGGTGCCTATCGTGAACTTTGGAACGGCCTTGACAGGATTGCATCGCATTATCCGGATGGTTTCTGGCTGAAGCAAAGCGTTTTTGAAGGCAAGAAGATGACGTTCAAGTCACAGTCCGTCATGGATCGCGTCATCTACGGTTTATCCGGCTCCGGAAAGCCCGCCTACGACGCCAAGGCGTGGTCAGATAATTGTCTTGATGCCTATTCCTACATTTTGAGCATCGGCTACAACAGCCTTGATGATGAAGTTGCCTATGCGGAAGAAAAGCGAAAGAATGCGGTGCTTCTTGGCGCCCTTTCTACCATCGTGCTCCTGGTCAGCCTCGCCTTTGGATTTTTCACCGTTCGGTTTGTAAGGCTCCGGCTTTCCTCGCCGCTTGGTGCACTGGCATCCGATGTGGCACGCATGAACAAGGGCAATTTTGAAATTCCGGTCCAGACAGGTTCCAACCGGAGCGAGATGTTTGTCATCGCCGAGGCATTGGAAAGGCTGCGCAACCGATCGCTGGAAGAAATGCGACTCAATCGGCGGATAAACGAGATGAGGATCGAGCTGATCGATTATGCCAGCCGGATGAATCATGCCAAATCAGCTTTCCTCGCAAGAATGAGCCACGAAATCCGAACGCCACTAAACGGCATTCTGGGCACCGCTCAACTGTTGAAGCAGAGCAAGGTTACCGGCGAACAGAGGCAATGGCTGGATGCGTTGACACAATCTGGCAATCTTTTGCGCCAGTTGCTGGATGACCTTCTGGACTATTCGCGCATCGAGTGTGGTCGGACCGAGGTCGAAGAGGTCCCGTTTTCCCTGAACGAGCAGATACGGGCAGCAGAAGCAACCATCCTTTCCGCGGCACACGAAAAGAACCTTTCCTACAAGCGGATCATATCGCCTTGCGTGCCGGATGGGATCATTGGCGACCCAGCCAAGCTGGTCCAGATTCTTCAGAATCTCCTTAGCAATGCCGTCAAATTTACTCCGGAGGGCGAAATTACTCTGTCAGTGGATCTCATTGAAAAGGTGAGCAAGGATTTCGACCACAGTCTGGAAATCGTCGTCAAGGACACGGGTATCGGCATTGTCAAGCAGGCCCAAGCCACACTGTTCGAACCGTTCACCCAGGCGGACAGCAGCATGGTTCGCCGGTTTGGGGGATCAGGGATGGGGCTGGCAATTTGCAAGGGATATCTGGACCTTCTGGGAGGCACCATAAGTGTCGATTGCCCCGAAGAAGGTGGCACAATCTTTACCGTTCATCTTCCGATCTCATTTGATGAGCGGTGTGAAGACAGCAGGCATACTCCGCCTGAAGAGTTCGAGCTCTCGCCCTTGCATATCCTTGTCGCAGAAGACGATCCCGTCAATGCGATGATTGTCCGAACAATCCTCGAAAAGGCGGGCCACAGGATCGATCTGGTTTCAAACGGATTGGAAGCGGTTCACCGCGCAAGTCTCGACATTTATGATGTCATTCTGATGGATCTGTCCATGTCAGGGCTTGATGGCATTGAAGCCGCACGCCGCATACGTTCTCTCGATGATGAAATATATTCCATGGTGCCCATCGTGGCTGTTACGGCAGACCTGATGATCGCGCGGCGTCTCAATGTGGGCGAAGTCCTGTTTGATGGCTTTGTCGGCAAACCCTACGCACTCAAGGAACTGGAACATGCGATTGCCGTTTCGATCGGCCTGGTCCCTCGCCGCGCCAAGCAGCCTTCTGGAACCACTCGTCTCAGTCCCCTGACCGAGCAAGCTCAGGATCTTGGCATTGAGGGTGCCCACCGGGTGCTGGAACTTTTCCTCTCAGAAATGCCGGGTCTTGCCGACAGTTTGTTTCACGCCGCTCAAGCAGGGCACGACAAGGAGGCCTCAGCCCTTGCCCATCGCATGAAAGGTGCTTCGGGCCAGGTGGGAGCGGAATGGGTTCACAGATTGGCCGAAGCCGCCGAAAAGGCAGCGAATATCCAGGATCAGGATGAACTCGTGAGGCTGGCAACGGAAATCAGGACAGATCTTGACCAGAACTTGGTGGCATTCATCACACAGTCCACAGAAGAACTCAAACCATTCGAAAAGAGTGTAACACCAGATACCAAGTGACCGCAGTCCACGATCATTCATTGCCCACCCCTGATATCAGATCGAAGGAAAATGGCTCGAAACATCAAGACTGAGATACTTTTTCCGCGAAATAGTATCCCAATGCATATTCTGTCATGATGTAACTTGGCTTCTTGGGATCGGGTTCGATCTTGCTTCTCAATCGGCGGATCAAGACATCGATGGTACGATCATTCGGATTCCACTCGTAGCCGCCAATTGCCGTGATAAGGTCGGAACGGGAAAGCACACGCCCTGCACTCTTTACCAGAATGGCCAGCAATTGAAACTCCGCATGGGTTAGGCGCACCAGTTCGCCTTCTGGATTCGAAAGGCGATGTCCCTCCATATCCATGGTCCAGCCCGCAAAATGTTTCACGCCGACGATCTGTTCGGGCTCGGGTCGTTTCATGGTTCTGCGCAAGACTGAATGGATTCTGGCTTTCAGCTCCCTTAACGAGAAGGGCTTTGTAACATAATCATCAGCACCGAGTTCAAGCCCGATAATTCGGTCCGCCTCTTCCGTTTTTCCAGTTACCAGGATGATTGCAACGTCGCTTTTGGCATGCAGCTCACTCATCAAAGACAAGCCGTCACCATCCGGCAGGCGTATATCCAGCAAGATCAGATCGAGCTTTTCCCGCTCAATCAGCGCGCGCAGTTTCTCCGCGCTATCCATGCAGAAAACTTGATATCCTTCGTTCTCAAGATATGAACGCAGGGTCTCCTGAATGATTGGCTCATCGTCGACAACCGCAACTTTAAGGTTCGCAGGGTTATATCTAAACTGGTTTTGCGTCATCTTTGTCTTTTTTTGTTAACAATTGAGCAGATTACATTAATACTATCACCGCTCTAGTTTTACAATGCTGTCGTATCTTCTCCGGCAAGTCAACAACTGCGCAGAAATACTTTCCGGAGAAAGAATATATGAAGAATCCCTTAGTGTCGATTTGGGCATTGCTTAAAAGGCGAGCGGCTATTGGTGTCGTCGCTTTGGTGTCTATCGTAGGCACCTTGCTTTTTGTTGGCGGGTTTCACACCACCATGGAAGCGACGACAAGCCTGAAATTCTGCACTTCATGCCATGAAATGAAAGATAACGTCTTTCAAGAATACAAAGAGTCGATCCACTATTCCAACCCTTCGGGTGTGAGGGCCACCTGCGCAGACTGCCATTTGCCTCAAGATTTCGCTGGCAAGATGATCCGGAAAACCCAAGCTCTCAGCGAGCTTTATCATCATCTGTTGGGCACGATCGACACTCCTGAAAAGTTTGAAAACAAGCGACTTGTGTTGGCCAAACGCGTCTGGGCGCGAATGGAAGCCAATGATAGCAACTCCTGCAAGGGCTGCCATGCCTTCGATACCATGGACTTCGCTCATCAGAGCGAAAAAGCGGCCGCACAGATGAAGAAGGCCGCTGAGACCGGCCAGACCTGCATCAGTTGCCACAAGGGTATTGCACATGAGCTTCCGGACATGAGCGCCGGTTTCCGCACCATGTTCAAGGATCTGGAAGCCAAATCTTCTGAAGAACAGGGCAAAACAGATGATCTGTTTGCAATCGCAATGGCAGATATCTGGGGTGATGCAGACAAAGCCTCTTCGGGTGGCAAGAAAGACGGCACCGTCATGCCGGGTACGGAACTGAAAGTGCTCGACCGCAAGGATGGACTGCTGAAGGTGGCCATCAACGGTTGGCAACGAGAGGGCGTTGAACGTGTTCTGGTTGCCACGCAGGGTGAACGCATCATTCAGGCGGCGCTATCGGCAGACATTGCCAATACTGCGGCTGTTCATGACACCGTCTTTGACAAGGACACCGAATATAACTGGAAGAAGGTAACCCTTGAAGGCTGGATGAAGCCCGTCAACCTCATCTCCGATGAAAAGGCTTTGTGGGCCTATGGCGCTGAAATGTACGAGTCTTCCTGCGGCGCCTGCCACAGCTTGCCTGCCATTAGTCACTACACAGCAACCCAGTGGCTGGGCATGGTTGATGGCATGAAATCCTACACAAGTCTCAGCAAGCCCGAGATCTTCTTCCTCAAGTCCTATCTGCAGTATCACGTCCCCACGGACCAGAAACACTGATGCCGGAAGGAAACACCACATCATGACAAAAAGATTCATAGAATCCGCCTCTTGCGCCGACATCCTGGCAGAAATTTCAGGCTATTTCGGCTCCCCTCTGGGGCAGGATGAAATCCATATCATGAGAAATGAAAATTGCGACACCCTCTTGCCCCTGCTGCATGGGGCCCCGCAATTTTCCGATGAAGTATCGCAGCTTCGTTCCATACTGATGGATGCTGAAGACGACGAACAGGCCGTATCATTGCTGAACAGAAGCTTCTGCCATTTGTTTCTCGGAATTGGTGGAGCAACCGGCACTTCCCCGATTGAATCTGCCCATGTCGGTACGGGACGCCTGTTTCAGGAGCCAGAAATGGAGATGACCCGTCTGCTTGCAGAAAGGGGGCTGAAAATGGATGAAACGTTTATGGAGCCAACGGATCACCTCAGCATCGAACTATCCTATCTGGAACAACTGATCCGACTAGAAACCACTATTTCCGATTTCGACGAGGAAAAGGCAATTGAAGACATGCTCGTTCGTTTGAACAGCTGGGTTCCGACCTTTGCCCAAAACTGTGCCCTGCACGACCCGTCCAAATTCTACGCCACCCTTGCCAAAATCCTGGTGCGCCTGCTTGCCGACATCAAGCCGGAAGAGCTTCGCAACGCTTCCTGAGTTTCACTCAGGCATTGATAAACGAGACTAGAGAGGAGAAAGACCATGAGTTCATCAAGTCCTTTTACACTATCAAGACGCCGGTTTCTGACCGCAACATCATCCATCGCAGCTTATGGAGCCCTGTCCGGTCTTCCATTTGGTCTGGGTGCAGCCAAGGCAGCCGTCGCTGACGGAGAGCACATTCAGGCATCGCACTGGGGTGCCTTCTGGGCCAAAATTGAAAACGGACGGTTTGTTTCCCTGCGTCCTTGGGAAGGTGACCCTCGCCCGTCCCCGATGCTTCCCGGTGTGCAGGATATTGTCTATTCTCCGTCTCGAATCCGCTATCCGATGGTCCGTCGGGCTTGGCTGGAAAAAGGCCCGGGAGCCAACCCTGAAACCCGCGGCACGGGCGATTTCGTTCGCGTCAGCTGGGACAAGGCTCTTGAGCTCGTTGCTGGCGAAATCAAGCGCGTGCAGGACGAAATCGGCCCTTGGGGCATTTACACCGGAACCTATGGCTGGCAATCCAACGGGCGTGTCAGCAATGGTCAGAACATGCTGAAACGCCTGATGAACCTCACCGGCGGCAGCGTGGTCTCTTCGAGCAACTATTCCAAGGCCGGCATTGAAGCAATCATGCCATATGTTCTTGGTCAGGTTGACGCTTTCGGACCGCAGTCTTCTCATCAGACGATCATCGAAGACTCCGATCTCGTTGTCTTCTGGGCCGTCGATCCACTGAAGACCAACCAGATTTCTGCATCGATCCCGGATCATGGCGAATATGCCTGGTTCGACGATATGAAAAAGGCGGGCAAGAAAGCGATTTTCATCGATCCGGTCAAGACCGAAGGTTGCAAGATTCTTGACGCCGAGTGGATGCAGGTCCGCCCTCATTCCGACGTTGCACTGGCTCTTGGCCTGGCGCACACATTGCTGGCCGAAGATCTGCATGACAAGGACTTCCTTGAAAACTACACCACCGGCTTTGATGCCTTCGCAGACTATCTTCTCGGCAAGGAAGACGGTGTTGAGAAGACCGCTGACTGGGCTGCGGATCTGTGCGAATTGCCTGCAGATACCATTCGCGATCTCGCACGCCGACTGGTTGCCGGACGCACGATGCTGGTTTCCGGCTGGCCGGTTCAGCGGCAGCAGTATGGCGAACAGTTCCCATGGGCCTTCGTGACCCTCGCAGCCATGGTCGGTCAGATCGGCTTGTCCGGCGGTGGCTTCTGCCAGCGTTATCATCTGGACAATCCGGGCGCACCATTTGCCAATGGTCCGAAACTCGGCGGCAGCTCATTCAAGGCAGGCAAGCGCAAGGAAATCAAGGAGTGGCCTGAAGACAAGGGAACCAACAGCATTCCTTGTGCCCGAATTGTCGACATGCTCGAACATCCAGGCGAAGAATACGACCACAACGGCAAGAAGTTCCTCTATCCGGACGTTAAGCTCTGCTACTGGGTCGGCGGCAACCCGCTTCATCACCATCAGGATCACAACCGCATGGTGGCGGCGTTCAAAAAGTTCGATACCTTCATTGTTCAGGACTATCAGTGGACGGCTTCGGCACGTCATGCCGATATCGTCCTGCCGGCAACCAGCTCCTTCGAACGCAATGACATCGACCGTGTTGGTGTTGTGGCCAACCGCGCCATCATTGCAATGAAGCAGATCATCGAACCGGTCTTCGAAGCACGCAATGACTTCGACATCTTCAAGGGCCTCGCAACCATTCTGGGTGTCGAACCAGAGTTCTCCAATGGCAAAACCGACCTCGATTATGTCAAGGAGATCTATGAAGATGCCTTGTCGCAGGCCAAGAAAATCAATGTCGAAATGCCGGATTTCGATACGTTCTGGAATGGTACTGGTGTCATCGAGTTCGAAACACCGGAATCTGCACTGCGCCGGACCAAGTATACCGAGTTCCGTGAGGATCCGCTGATCAACGCGTTGCCAACGCCGTCTGGTCTGATCGAGATCTATTCCAAGGCCATCGAGAAATTCGGCTATGACGATTGCCCGCCGCATGCGACATGGCTGGAACCGAGCGAATGGATGGGGCAAAAGGACAGCAAATATCCGTTCCACGTCAACTCGAACCATCCGCAATACCGGATGCATTCCCAGTTGAACGGCAGCCCCAAACTGCGCGCGATCTACAACGTCGCAGGTCGTGAGCCAATCTGGATCAACCCGAAGGATGCTGAAGCAAAAGGCATCAAGTCCGGTGATATTGTCCGCGTCTTCAATGATCGTGGCCAGTGTCTGGCCGGTGCGGTTGTCACAGACGAAATCAGGCCTGGAGTTGTTCAGTTGCAGGAAGGTGCCTGGTATGATCCGGCGGATGCAAGCACGCCGGGGTCCATCTGCAAATACGGTGACCCGAACATCCTGACGCCTGACATTCCGACGTCCAAACTCGGTCAGGCAACGTCAGCCTGCACATGCATGGCCGATTTCGAGAAATATGAAGGAGAAGCACCAGCTGTGACCGTGTTCGACACGCCAGCTAACGGCTAACCCCTTAAAGAAGGCGCCTCCGCATTCCGAGCCCAATGCGGAGGCGCATTTTGTTCCCAGAAGACGACCTTTGCTAAGCGCGCACTCGCATTGCCCGTCCCCTGCCCTTATTGGAACGCAGCGTTATCAGGTCGAACGTTGGTTTGAAACGAGCCAGACGGTTCAATCCCGCTTGCGCTTCTGGGTCCGAATATCGACTTCCAGACTGAGATCCAGAGAAACCTCACCATCTATCGGGCAGGTCTGTCTAATGCCTTCGCGCTGGGGCAACGCCGCCAACAGCGCTTGCAAATCCTGGACATTGGCCAGAAGACGCAGGGTTTGCGCATTCCAGCTCAATGATAGCGCCGTTGCGATTTCGACAGGTTCAATGACAACACCAAGATCCTGATCCATCGACAAGCGGCTCGTTTGACGGATACCGGTTCCATTGCACAAGCATTCCAGTTCCGTCTTGTCGATCCTGAACCGCACTTTCTGTCCATCGACACGAAAGTTCATGACAACTCCTATTGATATGGGCTCTGGCATTCCGTGCAGCCGCGTTGGTGATAAAGCTATTGGTCCCATGCACGCATGCCAGACACTTTTGGCGGGGCTTGTCCGTAGCCAATCCTTTACAACGTCGTTTCCGCGATAGTCACTTCTATGCGAGCCACCTCACATTATGATGCTCGGCCGGATTATAGACGAGATCGCCGAAACCAAACAACAGAACAGATGGCGTTCGGACCAGAATCCGTCTCTCAACGGGCGTTCTCGGCAGCCTTTTATCATTTTGTCTGCGTTGTTCGCTCAGGCACCGTTGTCGATGCTCCAGCTAATTTACGTGACCGAGTGATCCTCCAACACAATGACGCTGTTGGATACGCTTGGATTCTCACTAAGGACCTTCGAAGCATTGGATGCAATCGGGTTTGGCCGTACACTGAATATGACAAGACGCAATGTGCAATCGATCAGAAA
The DNA here is from genome assembly GCF_963666525.1 of uncultured Cohaesibacter sp. NCBI lineage: Bacteria > Pseudomonadati > Pseudomonadota > Alphaproteobacteria > Hyphomicrobiales > Cohaesibacteraceae > Cohaesibacter > uncultured Cohaesibacter sp. Next base: position 4,977,586 of record NZ_OY762905.1, on the reverse strand, counting down.
CGACCAGAGCGAAGGTTGGTCGTCCGCCAATTCTCAATCGTTTGAAACGGTGGACCCTTTTGAATAGGTATCAAGCAGGTCTGGAACAGATCTCCCAAGCGCAATCCCAATGAGAGGTACTGCTGTATGGATACTTTTCCGCAACCCAAGAACAACAATGTGCGGGCGACCCTTGAGCATCTCACCGGGCCTATGCGCGGCGCGGTAACGTTTCTCATTCACGACTACATGATCGCGACGGTAAATCAGGACCGTAATTTTCAACTCAGCACAGAACCGATGGCTGATGAAACGATCGCATTGGTCGGATTATCCTGGAGCGATGGCACCTACATGCTTGAAGCCCCGGAAGGACAGACCATTTGGGTGAACGGGCGCAAGGTTCAAAAGGCGGAACTCCGACACGGTGACATGATAGAATTCGGCGAGAAGGGACCAATGTCCCGTTATCGTCTCTGCTCTACCAACCGCAGTCTCTTTCGTTGGACGATTGGCGATGTCATCGGCGACTCCCTCGCCTACATGCGGTCGAGCCGCAAACCTGTGGGATCGCGAGCCTCGAGGGCTGTGCTGGATGTGCTTCGCCGCTGCGCAATAGAGACAACCCTGTTGTTTCGTGTTTCCGTCATCCTGTCGCTTCTCGCTCTCGCTGGTGTTGGGTATCTGCAGTATCAGTCCAGCCAGTATCTGAAAGTCCGTCTGGCAGAAGAAACCATGCGTGTTGAAGGGGTGATCGCCACCATCGCCCAAACCCAGCAGTCCTCTCTCAAAGGCGATGATCTGAGATTGCTTCGTGAAGAACTCAATCTGCAACTCACCACAAATACAGAGCGTCTCGCCGAGTTGGAACGCCGTTCCGGGGCTGCTGTCCATGTGATTGCCAGATCGCTCCGTTCGGTTGCCTTCATTCAGGGAGGCTATGGTCTGCGTCAGGCTACAACGAACAAGTTGCTCCGATATATTGCCGGGCCTGAAGGCAAACCTCTCATAACGGCATTTGGGCAACCCATGTTATCTCCCGATGGCAATGGAGATCCCTTTGAATTCCAGTTTTCCGGGACGGGCTTTTTGCTAACAGGGGGAAAGAGCATTGTCACCAACCGTCATGTGGTTCAGCCCTGGGAAAACAATGAAGTGATGAAAAACTTCGTAGCCCGTGGCTACACGCCGGAAATGCTGAAGATGGTTGTCTATCTTCCAAATTCTGACGTGGCCTATGATACGCTCATAGATCGCATCAGCGATCAGGCAGATCTGGCGATCCTGCAAATATCGTCAGTGCCGGAAGGCATCATGGGGCTGAGTATCGCCAACGAGCAACCTGAGGCAGGTGATGAAGTCATATTGATGGGGTATCCGACCGGTCTTCGATCACTTCTGGCGCAAGCTGGCGCAGAGTTCATCAAATCCCTCGAAAAGGAAGGTGAACCCAGCTTCTGGAGCGTAGCAGCTCGACTTGCCTCGCTGGGAAAGATCCAGCCATTGGCGAGCCGCGGGATCGTAGGTCATGTGGCTCCGGAATCCATCGTCTACGATGCTGAAACCACTCACGGCGGAAGCGGTGGCCCCGTCCTTGACTATAAGGGCCATGTTGTCGCGATCAATACGGCCATCCTGCCAGAGTTTGGCGGTTCGAACATGGGGGTGCCGGCAGCAAAACTGCGAAAGCTTCTAGAGCAGGAATGACGGAACGTCACTACGGTTTGCCACCTTGAGGAACCGGAGTTTGGAAAATTGATACAGCGCATCACAGGCGCATGCCAAAGTCTTCAGGAGCCGGCTCTTCGTTGATGAGCCTAAGGGACTGAAACGGCTGTCAAAGTGTCAGGTTCGCAGACTGTCCCTGCCCACCAATAGAGATTTCAATGATTTCATCTGTAATTGCCTCTTGTCGCATTCGGCAAGACTGCGCAATCAGATCGTTGAGAGACTTCTTCACATTGTCATGCGCAGCCATCATGGCGCGCATCCGCGCTTCATTCTCAGCAGCAAATGAGAGCATCACCGCTTCCACAAGCTCGGAGAAAATATACTCTTCAACTAGACCGTTCAGAAGATCCCGTGGTGACAGTGAGACCATCGGTTCGATGGCATGATCCGGAACGGAAAAACGGCTGTAGTCGAAGGGGACCAATTGTTTGCGGACAATATGACCTGCCTCAGCATTTCCGGGCATTGCATGAACAACGACGACTTTGGAGGCCAGATCGGAAACCAATTGCTCATAGAGGCCTTCCGTGATTTGATTGGCAAGGGTCGTAGCCTGCGCCGGATGCGAAATCATGGGGGCGGACCAGGCAACGGGTTGTTTCCTCTCTTCGGCAACAAGCATGCCGCGATCGCCGACGACCAGAAGTTCATGAGGCAAAGAGAGCAGATCTGAAGCCGCTTCGAAGATCCTTTCGCTGAATGAGCCGGCGAATCCCTGCTCTGCACCGATAAGGATAATTGTCGTGCGGACCGACGCTGTGTCGGAGACAGTCACTGTTTGTGGAACGTCGGAACGAAGGGCCAGAGCATGTCCGATCGCTTCTCCGATGGTATCTGCGAAAACGCGAATGCTGTCGCTATGCTGTCGCGCCTGTTGTGCCCGCGATGCCGCTATTCCCCGCATGGCCGCAATTACGGCAGACAGCTTGTGAACCGTTTCTATCCGGGCATGAAGCTCTGAAAACCGTTCAGCCATCGTCCATCTCCGTGACGCGCGCTGCGCTCTGAACGTCTCGGATGAGAGACGCAACAGCTGACACAAACAGTGAGCGCGATTCTGCCGACAGGCTGCCAGTTGTGTTCACGGCGCGGATTGCTTCGGCCGCATGGGCGTCGAGCCAGGTTGAAAGACGTTCGCGCAACAGAGGAACCCGATCCGTAGGCAGGGTATCCAGAATTCCTTCCGAGAGGCCCGCCAGAAGGGCAACCTGATCGACCGTGCGCAACCCACTGTAACGGGGCTGGTTTAGCAGGGCGCGGATCCGTTCGCCACGCGCTATCTGACTGCGGACATGATCACTGGAAATGCCTCCGAAGCGGGTAAAGAGCTCCAGTTCCTGAAACTGTGCGTATTGCAGGCGGATCTTGGCAGAGACATCGCGAAGAGCAGCCAGTTGTGCCTTGCCGCCAACACGGCTGACCGATAGCCCGACATCGACCGCAGGCCGTTGATTGTTGGCAAAGAGATGGGAGTTCAGCACGATCTGCCCGTCGGTGATGGAAATGAGGTTCGTCGGGATATAGGCAGAAAGATTGTCCGCCTCAATCTCGGCAATTGGCAGTGCCGTGATCGAACCGCCTCCCTTTTCCCGAGCCAGTTTGGCGGCGCGTTCGAGCAGACGTGCGTGCAGATAGAAGATGTCTCCCGGATAGGCCTCCCTGCCCGGCGGCTCCCGTGTCAGAAGGGATAGCTCCCGGTGCGTTGCTGCGTGGCGTGTCAGATCATCGAAAACGATCAGCACATGCTCGCCTCGATCACGGAAATATTCCGCCATGGTCATGCCCGCGAAGGGTGCAAGCCACTGCAGCCCCGGCGCGGTGGAAGCAGCACTTACGACAAATATGCAGCGCTCGGGTTTGCCATATTCTCGCATGGCCGAGATCACTCGTTCGACGGCCGTGGCACGCTGACCAATGGCGACATAGACGCAGATCACGTCGCTATGCTTCTGATTGATCATTGTATCGACGGCCAAAGAGGTCTTGCCGGTGGAGCGATCCCCGACGATGAGTTCGCGCTGGCCTCGACCGAGTGCAAACAGGCTGTCGAGGACAAGAATGCCGGTCTCGATGGGTTCGGAGACCAGATCGCGTTCGATGATCGACGGAGCTGGGCGTTCCACCGGCAGGTAGGTGTCGCACTTGGCGGGGTCTTTGCCGTCGAGGGGGCGACCGAGCGGATCAACCACTCGCCCGAGTAATGCTTCGCCAACCGGGACCTGCAGCACTTCGCCGGTATCAATCACCAGATCACCCGCCTTTACGGCCGTGGCGGCATCCAGCATTACCGCATCGATCGCATCGGGATCGAGGGCCTGAGCGAATCCGAATCGTTCTTCCTCAAACTGCAGTAGTGCCCCAAGTGCGACATCCGGCAACCCTGATATCCGGGCAATGCCATCGGCGACATGCATGACACTCCCGATGGCTTCTGCGTCAGGCGCAAGCGTTGTTGCCGCCAGCTTCTTTCGGCTCTCCGCGAGCCAGTTCGGCAGGATCGGCTTGTCAGTCATGATCGGCGAGCTCCCGTTTGATCCGATCCAGATCAAACCTGAAATGATTGCGGACGATGGCGTGGGGAGCATCAAGCTCAAGCCCGGCGATGAGCTCTGGCGTGACGTGGACGTCGAGCGTTATCGACCGGCCAAGCAAGGCCTCCAGCCCTTCCTGAAGATGCTCCTGCGCGTCTGGTAGCAACTTTGCGGCGGTGCGCAGGACGATAGGGCCGTCACGACCAATTCCAGCCCGTGTCGCTTCAGGCAGCTCGGCGACGGCTTTGGTCAGGCCATCGATGAAGCTTGCGGTCAGAACCGCTGGCGGCAGACGCGCGAGAAGTCTGGCAGCGATATCGAGTGCCAGCAGACCCGCTTCATCGACAATCCTGTCGGCCTCGGCCTTGCGCAATTCAGCAAGCTCAGCCCTGACGGTGGAACGGCTTTTCTCTGCCTCGGCAACAGCTGCGTCAATGATAGCCTGCCTTTCTTGCCCGGCTTCTTGCTGGGCGCTGGCGATCAGTGTTGCGCGCTGTGCAGCAATGTCTTCGGTCTCCTTGCGGGCCTTGGCTCGCTCGGCCTTGGCCTCATTGCGCGTCCCCTCGGCTTCCTCAAGCAAAGAGCGAACCGCCCTCTGCCTCTCTTCAATGATCCCGCGAATGGGTTTGAACAGGAAACGGGCAAGCAGCCAAATCAGAATAACCACATTCACGGTTTCAAGGCCAAGGGTCCACCAGTCGATGGTCATGATCTGTTTCCCATCAGACGAACGGATTGGCAAATAGCACCAACAAGGCAATCACCAGCGTGTAGATGGCCATGGTCTCGATCATCGCCAAACCGACGAACAAGGTGCGGCTGAGCACGCCGGCCGCTTCCGGCTGTCGTGCGATGGCGTCCATGGCCGCAGCCACTGCCCGTCCCTCCCCAAGAGCCGGTCCTATGGCGCCGAACCCCACGGCCACCGCAGCGGAAATGATGGAGACAACTTGAATGAGATTGTCAGTCATGAGGGTCTTTCCTCCTCTTCTGGGTCATCTTCTCCAACGGCGGCCCCTATGAAGACGGTGGCCAGCACCGCGAAAATGTAGGCCTGTACCGCTCCGGTGAGTAGATCGAGCGCCATCAATGGGATTGGAACGAGAAGCCCGGCTAGTGAAAGAATGATGCCAACGACAAAAACACCACTCATGACATTGCCGAACAGGCGCACTATCAGCGAGAAAGTGCGCGTTATCTGCTCGATGAGATTGAGCGGAATCATCACCCACGAGGGTTCGGCAAATGTTGCCAGATAGCCCTTGATGCCACGGGCGTGGATGCCATAGCCAATTGTCGAGGAGAAGACGACAAGCGCCAGGGCGGCGTCTGTCTCGATATGGGCGGTGGGTGGTTCAATGCCAGGAATTAAGGATGTCCAGTTGGCGCAGAGCACGAAGAGGAAGATGGAGCCGATCAGCGCCCTGTAGGGCGCGGGATCCCGCTGCATCGTGTCGTGGACCTGCTGATCGATCATCTCGACAAACAACTCCAGTAAGGCTTGCAGGCTACTTGGTTTGAGAGCCAACTTCCTCGTTGCCAAAGCAGAAAGGGTTATGAGACCGATCATCAGTCCCCAGCTGATCAGTTCCGGGGCAGTAATCGGCAGAGGGCCGATATGCAAGACAGGTGAAAGGGTAAGGGGGCTATCCATGTATCCTACCCCCAATGCTACTCTTGGCTCTCCGCAGAACCAATGTGCGCATCAACAGTATCCCGACCAAGGCCGCCAGCAGAGGCAACGCCCCCAGTCGGGCGAGCATTGCGAGCATACCAAACAGAAGGGCAAGACGCAGCAGTTGAAAACCGATGGCCAGAGCAACGGATTTTCCTGAAAGGTAAAGCTCTGTGACCTTCTGCAAACTCTGGAAATGGAGATAGCCGGCAAGGCAACCGAGCAGCAATCCGAATGCGATATATCCGATATCGATGGTCATTTGCGGTGCATCCATTTCCATGAGGCATGAAAACCGATCACGGCGCCAACCAGAATGGCTGGTGCGGTAAAGAAGATGCCAGTGTTGAAGTAATGATCTGCCAAACGCCCCACCACCACACCGAGCAGCATCGGAGTGACAATGGCCCAACCTAGGATACCGATCTGCCCCAGACGGCTACCGATCGATGGTTCTGGTGTTTCCCTTGCCATGCGTTTGCGTTCTTCTGTGCGGCGCGCGGCTTCGGCCAGATGATCGTGTACGTCCCCAAGGGAGGGTTTCATTGGTTGCCTCTCAGCCATTGCGGTTCCCCATCGCGTTTTGTGCCGAGGCCGGAGGATGGGCGAGCCCAGAGAAGCGTCTTGGTTGGAGAATGCTAATGAGATGGCGGACGGCTGCTGAATGCAGACGCATCTGTTCGACACGCGCACAACGGTTCTGGTCGGCTTCGGTTTCGCGCAGATGCGTAACCTCCGCCTCCAGCATGCGAAGGTCATCCCCAATGATGCCCTCACGGCAGGCCACCGCGACGCGATTTCCATTGGTAACCGTCAGAAGCCCCCCGCGCAGGGCGCAATAGTGAAGTGCTTCGTCCTGTGTCCGCCATGAAAGGACGGAAGCAGGCAGCACGGTCAGGAAGTCGGTATGCCCTGGCAGAATTCCGAAACTACCGCTTGTGTCTTCAGCACGAACGGCAAGGATGGCTGGCTCGTTGACCAGCAGAGACATCGGCGTCGTAATGCTCAGATGGATAACATTCATGGTGCCCCCTGCCTTACCTTGCGTGCCGCCTGTTCTTTCTGCCTTGCGTCTTCGAAGTTTCCGACCATGTAAAGCGAGGCTTCTTCCCAGTCATCGGCTTCTCCGGCAAGGATCGCCTTGCAGCCTGCTATCGTATCCTCGAGCGCCACGCTGCTTCCCTTCATACCGGTGAAGGCTTCGGTAACAGCAAAGGGCTGAGTGAGAAACCGTTGCAAGCGCCGCGCCCGCTCGACGATACGCCGATCCGAGCTGCCAAGCTCCGACATGCCAAGCAGGGAAATCACATCCTGCAATTCGCGATAATGCTCGAGCGCCCGGCGGACTTCATTTGCGACCGAAACATGGTCCTCACCGAGAATGAGCGGGTCGAGCAGAATGGAAGACGATGCGATAGGATCGATAGCCGGATACATGCCATCTGCCGCCATTGAGCGGCTCAGCATCACCATGCTGTCGACAAAGGTGGCAATGGTCATCACTGCCGGATCGGTAAAGTCATCGGCAGGCACATAGACGGCTTCGATTGCCGTCACGGATGTGTTGCCGACGCTGGCAATCCGTTCCTGAAGAGCGGCAACCTCGGTTGCCAACGTTGGCTGATAGCCGACACGGCTCGGCAGGCGACCAAGCAATCCTGAGACCTCCGAGCCAGCCTGAACGAAGCGAAACACATTATCCATCAGCACCAGCACATTCTTGTGCTGCTCGTCGCGAAAATACTCGGCGATTGCAAGAGCTGTCATGGGCACACGCCAACGGGCACCTGGTGGCTCGTTCATCTGGCCATAAACCAAGACAGTCCGGTCCAGAACGCCTGCCTCAGTGATGCTTTGCAGCATCTCGTGCCCCTCTCGGGACCGCTCTCCAACCCCAACGAAAACCGAAATACCCTGATACTGGGCCACCATTGCGTGGATGAGTTCCATGACCAGCACCGTCTTGCCGACGCCAGCACCACCGAACATCGCCGCCTTGCCACCCTGAGCAAGAGGAGCAAGCAGGTCGATGACCTTGATGCCGGTACGAAAGAGCTTTGCGGCGTTGCCCTGTGCGTGAAACCGGGGAGGCTCGCGATGGATCGGTCTGCGTGGCACGGCATCTGAAAAGGGCGAAAGCTTGTCTCCCGCGGTTCCTGTAACATCCAGCAAACGCCCCAGCACCTCATCACCGACAGGAACCTGCAAGGGGCCATTGCCCCGGTGCACCAGAGCACCCCGTCTCAAACCGCTCGTGCTTTGCAAGGCCATCGTGCGCACGGTGCGCGCATTGAGATGGGCCTGCACTTCGACAAGGACCGGCGGGCCGTCAGCTGCGCCAATGCTCAGGGCGTCATTGATCAGCGGCAGCGGATCAACAGGAAAGGCGATGTCAACCACGGCGCCTCGGATTGAGACAACCCTGCCCTCTTTTGCAGCCTGATCTGCCACGGAAAGACCTCCTCTCCAGTCTCCCCACGATGGTAGCGAATATTCAATAATTTTAACAGGATAAAGCGCCAACCGAGCCTTGCCTTTTGGTTGGATACAGCCCCTGCCAGCACAATCGAAGGCCCGATGCGAAGGGTCTTCTCCACACCGGGCTATGGGCTATGGTCAATGTTCAGGTTGCCAGTGGATCAGGCGCGCTACTTCTCGCTGCTCGCCACTTGTTTCTTGACGGCAACAAAGCTGTCTGGAGTGACAGAGATAGACGAAATACCGCATTCGACAAGGAAGTCGGCAAATTCGGGATGATCGCTTGGGGCCTGGCCACAAAGGCCCACCTTGCGACCCGCCTTGTTTGCCTCGGCAATCACATGGTTGATCATCCATTTGACAGCGGCATCCTGTTCATTGAACAAGTCGGCCAGCTCATCGGAATCCCGATCGACCCCGAGAGTAAGCTGGGTCAGATCATTCGACCCGATCGAGAACCCATCGAAATGTTCAGCGAAATCTTCCGCCCGTATGACATTTGATGGAATTTCACACATCACATAGACTTCCAGTCCCTTGTCTCCGCGTTTCAAACCATTTTCGGCCATCACGTCGAGCACTTTTCTGGCCTCTTCAACCGTACGGCAGAAGGGTATCATGATCACGGCATTGTCAAAGCCGATTACCTCCCTCAGTCGCTTGATGGCCTTGCATTCCAGCTCAAAGCCTTCCTGATACCGTGGCGAGTAATATCGAGAGGCACCGCGGAAGCCGATCATCGGATTTTCTTCCTCGATCTCGAACTGCCGTCCCCCCAGCAACCCCGCATATTCGTTTGTCTTGAAGTCGCTCATGCGGATGATAGCCGGTTTCGGATAGACGGTGGCACAAAGCCGCGCGAGACCCCGCGACAACTTGTCGACAAAATATTCGGTCCTGTCCTCATAGTTTCGTGTCAGTTGAGCCAGTTTGGCCTTGGCCTCCGCATCCTGCAGTTCATCAAAGTGGATGAGCGCCATAGGGTGAGCCTTGATGATATTGCTGATGACAAATTCCATCCGGGCAAGCCCGATACCATCTGAAGGCAGACTCCACCAACGATAGGCAGATCCAGGATTGGCAAGGTTAAGCATGACGTCGGTTCTTGTCTCCGGCAGATGGCTCACATCAACCGTTTCGGTTTCGACTTCCGCCGATCCTTCATAGACGAAACCAACATCGCCTTCCGCACACGACACCGTCACGTCCTGTCCACTATGCAACAAATGGGTTGCCTGTCCGGTCCCCACCACGGCAGGCACGCCGAGTTCCCGACTGACAATGGCCGCATGCGACGTCCGTCCGCCATGATCGGTAATGATGGCCGCCGCCCTCTTCATGACCGGGGTCCAATCCGGGTCTGTGATTGATGAAACCAGAATCGATCCATCGACGAACTGATCGATATCGCTGGCGTGTTCGATGAGACAAATGCGGCCAGAAACGACTCCATCACCAATTGACAGACCCTTGACCAGAGTATTGCCCTTGCTCTTGATCTTGTAGGACTTGATGATCCCTGTTTCGCGCCGCGCGCCTACCGTTTCAGGCCGGGCCTGCACGATGAACAGGTCTCCGGTCAGGCCATCCTTTGCCCATTCCATGTCCATGGCACATCCATAGTGGGCCTCAATCACGGTCGCCCACCGGGCAAGGGTGAGAATGTCGGCCTCTTCCAGAACAAATGCCTGCCGTTCTGCCTTGGACGTTGGTACGTTGCGTGTGGGCATGTCGGCGCCGCCATAGATCATCTTGATCTCTTTTTCACCGAGCTTGCGCTCAATGATCGGAGTCAGGGCCTCGTTCGTCAAAAAGGGCTTGAAGACCTGATATTCGTCAGGATCGACTGCGCCCTGGACGATGTTTTCACCCAGCCCCCAGGCGGCATTGATGAGGACAACTTTGTCAAAGCCAGTCTCAGTGTCGATGGAAAACATGACGCCGGAACTGGCCAGATCTGACCGGATCATTTGCTGGACGCCGATGGAAAGGGCAACCTTGGTGTGATCAAAGCCATTGATCTGTCGGTAGCTGATGGCGCGATCTGTAAACAGGGAGGCGTAACAGCGGCGACACGCATTGAGCAAAGCATCATCGCCGGAGATATTCAAAAAGGTTTCCTGTTGCCCGGCGAAACTTGCATCTGGCAGATCTTCTGCCGTGGCGCTCGAACGCACAGCAACCGATGCCTTTTCCATCCCGATACGATCGCAAAGTTCGTGATAGGCGGATTTGATTGCAGATGCCGTCTCTTCAGGCCAGTCCCCATGCAGGAATACATTGCGGATGGCCTGTCCCGTTTCTGCGAGGCTGGCTTTGCCACCTTGCCAATCGGCAATCCGCTTCTGGATCTGGTCTGCCATATTGTTGTTGTCGATATATGACCAGTAGGCGTCGGCGGTGGTCGCAAAGCCCGGTGGAACTGCAATACCTTTTGCTCGCAGCGTACTAATCAACTCGCCCAGTGAGGCATTCTTTCCTCCAACTCGAGCAACGTCTTTGCGTCTCAGATCATCAAATTTCGATATCAATCTCCCCTGAATACTCATGATCTTCCTCCATTCCCAATCTTGACAATTGATTATACCACTTACGGTAACGTGGTCCTATCTGGAGAAACGTCAGAGACAAGGCCCCCTCGCCTTCGAACTGGTGCTCAGGATCTGGGTAAAATCTCGGGGTCTACACCAAGCAAAGAACGAGTGACCCTCAACATGCAACCCTGTCTGACACGGCGCTGTCTTTTGTGCTGGGAAACTTGACGACAGTATGCTTCTGAATAGCCGTATCACACCATATAGAATGATGGTTGGCGCATACGCAGCGTGTTTGTCTCAATCTGGTGTGCCTCGGATGGCACATTAATAAGCAGGCATTTGTAACATTGCCAGCCTCTTCGGCAAGAACAGAACTCATGCTTGGGGTTCGTTGCTCTGGTCGGGAAAAGGATGGCTCTGGACGCAGTCTGCAAGGAGACATCGTCCAAAGCCTGATTGTCTCAACTGGTTCGGCCCAACCCTCTGCGGATTTTAATCGAGCGCCCTAGACCATAATATTTGCTAGGGTGCCTTGTCGTTGGCCGGAGCCTGAGGTTGATAGCCGAATGGCTTATTTAGACGGTTTGGCGGTCTGCATCTTGGCCAAGGCACCTGCACCGTCGAAGCCTTGAGCGTCGACAGCTTCAACCCATGCCTTTTCCAGCGGCGAGGCAATGGACAGGAGATGATCAAGCACAACATCATTTGCCGGATAGACATTGATCCCGGCCTTGCCGGCCGCATCGAAGCCCTCAGCATCTTTCTCGTCCCAAGCCTTGCCGGCCAGCTCCGAGAAGGCCAGACCGGAAACCGACATGATTGCCTTCTGATCTTCCGGAGAGATGCCATCCCATTTGGCCTGGTTCATAACAATAAACCAAGAGGTATTGTAAAGTCCACCGCTAACGGTCATCACGTCGGTAAGATGCTTTTCAAGTTTGAAGGCCAAAAGCGAGTCGAGCGGCATGCAAACACCATCGATCACACCACGCGTCAGCTTTTCGTAGACCTCGCCCGAGGACATGAACAGCGTTGTTGCGCCCATACCCTTAAGCAGGTCTGCCGGATAGCCTCCCGGCGTTCTTACCTTGAAGCCGCCAAAATCACTCGCGGCCTCGAAATGCCTGCCTTTGGACAGAAGAGCCCCCGGACCGTGAGTAAAAAGACCAAGGACATGCGTACCTTCGTGTTCAGCGGCAGCATCGAGGTCTTCGGTGTAAACGGTCCAGAAATTCTTCGAAACGCTCACGGCATCGTTGCCAAGGAAAGAGAACTGCCCGACGCGCGACCGCAGGAACCGTCCATCGTTCACGAAGCTGTGCAGACCGTAGGTGATATCGGCGACCCCATCACGTGCCATGTCGTAGTGTGCCGGCGGTGCACCGAGTGGTTTTACCAACACGCGGACGGTCACGCGGCCTTCGGTGACTTCTTCTACCTGCTTTGCCCAAGGCTTGATTGCCCCAGTGACAAGCTGATGCTGTGGCGGCAGCCAGCTCGACAGAACAAGTTCCGTTTTAGCGTAAGCGGGCATCGTTGTCAGAGCGGCAATCAGAGCAGCTCCGGCTAGAATAGTGCGTCTACAGATGTTCATGTCTGATCCTCCCAGATTGTCAGATGGAAAGCCTTGTGTTGACTGAGTTTCCTCTCCTCGGCCACACACCACATGCTCCCCGTTGCAATACTTAACATGTTAATTTAAAATTATTCAAGTTCAACCTTCGCGGGATACTCTGCCGCTTGGAAGCACCACAAAAGCACAAAGAATCCGGAGAGACAGGTACTGCCCATCTGATAAAAACTCGCCCTAAGGCACTGTTCATCCCGAGGCCCATCGCAAAGAATTGACAGGCTTGGTCATCCCGTGCGAGAGCCCCACCCCAATCAAACAGACCGGGAGTGTCACGTACTGATCCCCTCGATCTGAAGGGATCAGCACGTCCCAATTACATTAGTTTGCAGCAATGGGGCTTACTTCCCGCGCTGATCGACCATGAACACATCAAAGAACTCAGCGAGTTGCTCATGTGCATCGAGAGGCAGGATAGTCGCAACATGTTGGTCCGGCCGAACCACAACAACACAGCCTTTGGACCGGTCAATGCCGCGCATCTCATAGATGTCCTTTTCCGGGTCGGTCTGGAACACTTTCTCGTAATCCCGCAACCCGTATTTGCCCTTTGCAGGCCACAGGTAGGATGGCAGGTCGTGCATGGACAAATCCAGCTGCTGAAAGACGGCATAGGTGTCTATGACCGCATCGATATCCGCCCCTTTCGGCGTGTATTTCTTCACTGGCGAGTTTTCATCATCGGCAAGGAATCGGATCAGCCTGGCAGACGCTGATGTCGGCTCGACTGGCGATTGTGTGTCGCCAAACACAAACAGGCGCCAGCGACCATCCGCCTTTACCAGATGCCCCAAATGTTGGCTCCGACCATCAGCCACACGCGTTGCTTCGGCGGAGTGGAACCGCTGACCAATGTGAAAACCGGTTGCCAACCCCTGATTTTCCTGCCCGGTGCAAATGTATGACGGGTAGTATTCAATCGACGTCCCCGCCACGAATCCGCTTTGCCGCTTCATGAAAGCTTCAATCTTGGCGGTATCGATTTTGGCCTGCTCCGAGTCATCTGCTGCCACTGGACGGGTGGCAACCAGTTTTGACAGCTCGCGATCAGCGTCGATCAGCTGTTGTGCAACCTTGCGGCGCTCGGTTGCATAGGTGCTCAAAAGCTTGGGATCGCTGCGGCCTTGCAGAACTGCGGCCAATTTCCAACCAAGATTGAAAGTGTCCGGCAGTGAGGTGTTCAATCCCCATCCGCCCTTCGGGCTATGGGTGTGGCAGGCGTCTCCCGCAACAAACGCACGCGGAATGATGTCATCAGGGCTGCCAATGGGCCGGTTGTCAAAGCGCTCGGCAATGCGTTGCCCGACCTCATAGATCGACCACCAGGCCACCTCTTTCACATCCAATTTGTATGGATGGAAAACCTTCTGGGCCTTGGCGATCAGATCTTTCTCAGTCAGTCTGACATCCGCTACACGCTTGTCTTTGCCCAGAAGGTCCAGCTCCACATAGAACCGGCAGAGATATCCACCTTCCCGCGGGATTGTCATGACAGCCCCGTGTTCATGGGATTGGATGAAACTTTTCACCCGGATATATGGAAAGTCCGTATTGAGAAGGATGTCCATGACGCCCCAGGCCTTGTTGGCGGATTCCCCCTGAAGCTGAATATCCAGAGCTCTGCGAACGCTGCTTCGCGCTCCATCGCTTCCGACGACGTAACGGGCCTTGACGACCTCCTGAACTTCCTTCCCCTCTTCATCGGTGCGCTTGAATGTTGCCGTGATCGGGTAAGCGTTCAAATCCTGTGTCAGGTCTTCATCAATCTCCAATGCGACCAGCTCGCGGCAATAATGGGGGCGCAGAGCGGTGATTGAATTTTTCATGCCATCCAGCAGAAGCTCATGCAGGCGCGCCTGATTGACGATCCCATGGGTAAACTCGGAAAGTCCAATTCTCGCATCGGGAATTTTATGGGTTAGCTTGATATTTTGCGGGTTTTCCGGATCCGGTTCCCAAAATGTGTTTTGCTTGAGCTGATAGGTTTCTTTAACGACCATTTCACTGCTGTTGAACGCCTCCATGATCTCCATGGTGCGCGAAGAAATACCATCAGCCCTTCCGAACAGGAGCGGTCCAGGCTCTTTGTCGACGATGCAGGTCGTTATATCTGCAAATTCGCTCATCTGACGCGCCATGGTCAAACCGGCCGGCCCCGTCCCCACGATCAGCACGTCGACTTGAGCTGGCAGGTCTTCGACCGGAGGATTCGGGTATGGTTTCCTGGCCGCGTCTGGAACTTGATAATTGCCTGGCTTGAAGCCGTTTAGATGAAATTGCATGAATTCTCCTCCCAAATCACTGCAGATCTCTTTTGGGGGATATTATTTCACATGTTAACTAAACACAATTACAACTTTGGAAACGTGTACCCTGGTAAAGTTTACCTTCGCAGCTTCACAGCCGTCAAAAACCTCGCTCACTTACAGTAATTCTGCTTGCATCAGGGTCTTGAGTGATCGGTGTTAAAAATTCAAAATGGCAAGATGACATTTCCAAACACTGAATTGCCTCTAGAATTACAGGCAACTCGGGGGCTTCGAATTTTCTTGCGCTCGTATTCGACTGGCGTGAGAATTCTGTTACGGCAGCTGCAGCCAGCTTCCCCCGCAAAGATAGATGGACAAACACCGTTACAGGGTTAAACCTGAATGACCAAGCTTTGAGAACAACGTCTCTTTGCGTCTAGTTATCGAACACTTTGAAGAATTCCGAGCGCAGCGCATGCGCATCACAATCAAGAGAGACCCGACACGTTGGGCGCTCCTTCGATTGACTACGGCATGTCTGGCCACTTTCCTCGCCTTCCAATTTCACCTCAATAGATAGAGTTTCCATCTTGAAAAGCGCGGGATAAAGCGCGGCTATGACGGCCATCGGATCATGCAAGCCACATCCGTTCAAGCCAATGCTCTGATAGAAATCCAGATAGAATCGTCCCAGATCCTTCAGGAAAACACCAATGCCATTTTTCTTGTTCGCAAGGTCTGTAAAGTCCTTATCATTGAGCAACACCTGAAGTGTCACGTCAAGGCCAACCATTGTGACATTGGCCCCCGAGGACAGCACAGCATCCAGCGCATGAGGATCATGAAACGCATTGGCCTCGGCATAGGGTGTAACATTGCCTCGAACATCCAGTGCACCACCCATGAAAACAATCTTGTCCACATTTTGAGCAAAAGCTGGATCCATTTTGAGAGCATCTGCAATGTTCGTAATGGGGCCGATCGGACAAACCACCAATTCACCCGGATAGAGTGCGGCCATATTACACAGGAATTGGGCCGCGGTCATGTCATGAGCCTTCGCGAATGGCGATGGCGCAGGCAGATCGCCCAGACCTTCTGGCCCATGGACCCTAGTTTTAGGAGCGAAGGGAGGAAGTTTCATCGGCTTTACCGCGCCAGCTGCAACTGGAATGGAAAGCCCCATTAATTCCGAAAGATAAAGTGCATTCCGGGTTGCCTGAGCCGTCGTCACATTGCCGAAAACAGTCGTCAGGCCCAAGAGTTCAATATCGGGATGAAGGGCGGCATAGGCAATTGCCAGGGCATCATCAATGCCCGGATCTGTATCGATTATCAACTTCACAAAACTAAATCCCAGATTGAATGAAAAACCTCACGCCACATCGCGGGAACAGAACCGTCCGAGCAGTGCAAAGCGGAGCACACGATCCGGGGAGCTTGTTCGCACAAGAATTAATCAAAATCAACTCTTGCACATTTTCTCGCTCTCTGTATTTAGTTCGTGTTTACATCTGGAAAATTCTTTTCTCCTTCGAAAATCAGGAACGTTTCCCCGCCATGTTCTCACTCTCCTCTACAGCCCGCAATGCCACCCTGGCGCTCGCGCTAACCCTGCCTGCATTTGCCTATGCACAGGACACTCTGGTCGTTTCCAACTGGGGCTATTCCAACAATTTCTATCGTCCCTTTGTTTTCGAGCCATTCGAAAAAGCCAATAACGTCAAAATCGTCACAGAAAGCGGCGGCGCACCGGAGCGCCTGAACAAAGCCCGCATCCGCGGTGGCGTTGATGTGATCCTGCTGACCGACAAATTCTCCCAGATCGGCATCAATCAGAACGCTTTCGAGAAAATTGACGCTTCCAAGCTGACGCATCTTGATGAGCTCTATGACGTTGCCAAGCATCCGCAAGGCGAATTTGGTCCTGCTTACACGTTCGGTCGTTATGGCATCGTCTATGACAAAACCCGCACAGACAAACCGATTACGTCCTGGTGCGATTTGTGGCGTCCTGAATTCAAGGCTTCCATCGCCATGCCCGCCTTCAACACCACCGGTGGTCCGCTCACCGTCATGATGGCTGCAAGATGTTCTGGCACTGATGCCTTCAAGGACCCAGATGGTGCCTTTGCCAAAATGGCCGAGCTGAAACCTAATATCGTCAAGACCTTCTCTTCAGGCTCTGAGCTGACGAACCTGCTGTCCACCGGCGAAGCCTTCATCGGCCTTGCTCAGGACTACGCCTTCCCTGCCATCAAGGCTGCCAACCCGAACATCGGCTGGGCAGAGCTTGACGAAGGCGATTTTGCCATGATGAACACCTATAACATTCCGGTAAATTCCAAGAACAAGGAATTGGCGCTTAAGTTCATCGACTTCTCTATTTCTGCCCAGGTGCAGAAAGACGGCGCTGTCGAACTCGGTGCCGGGTCTGGCCCGATCAACAAAACGGTTGAATTGACCGACGAACAGGCTTCCGGTTTGGTCTACGGACAGGATCAAGTTGAAAAAATGCAGACCACTCCCATCAAAGAACTGCTCGAAGTGAATGATGAATGGGAAAAACTCTGGAACAAGACTTTCGGGTTCTGATTTGCCTACAAACTCTTCATTTTCGATAACAAAGCGGATGGCCGCTTTGGGTCCATGGTTGCTGGTTCTGCCAGCAACCATGTTGCTTTTGTTGCTTCTTGTTCTGCCGGTAGCCGGGACATTGAGGGAGAGCTTTGACAGCTCGTCCGGCCCGTTCGGCAACTATCAGGCCTTTTTTGCCGATGAATTCAATCGCGTTGTCCTGATCCGCAGCTTCAAGATTGCCATCATGTCCACTCTCGTCTCGCTCGTCGCGGGCTTTGTCGGAGCCTACATGATCGCCAACACGTCGCCGAACCTGAAGCGCGTGCTGCTGATCTTGTCAGTCTTTCCGCTTTTGACCAGTGTTGTGGTGCGTTCTTTCTCCTTCATGGCCATTCTTGGCCGCAACGGCGTTATCAATACGCTCTTGATAAAGCTGGATATCATCGACAAGCCGCTTGAGATGCTCTTCACGCAGGGGGCCGTTGTTGCTGGCCTTGCCTATCTCTTCACACCCCTGATGATCCTCTCTCTGGTGGGCGTTCTGGAAAATATCGACGAAGACCTCTATTCAGCCGCAGGTTCGCTTGGTGCCAGCCCCGTGGGTGTTTTCTTTCAGGTGACGTTGCCACTGGCCGTGCCGGGCATGATCGTTGGTTCCATTCTTGTCTTCACCGGAAGCCTAGCGACCTTCGTCACCCCGGTTCTTCTGGGAGGTGAACGGCAGATGACGCTTTCGACGCTGCTTTATCGCAAGGCGATGATTTCTTTCGACTGGGCCTCGGCCAACACCATTGCCGCTATCATGATGGCGATCACAGTGACATGCGTCATTGCCATGGGCGCATTGGCCAACCGGATCTCGGCTGGGAGGAAAATGCGATGAGTGCCAGAAAGATCAATCCTCTGTCCAAATTTGCAGGCTGGCTGGTCATCTTCTATCTGGCCGGTCCGATTATCATCGTCATCGGTACATCGATCAGCGATACGCCCTATCTTGCCTTCCCTCCGCACGGCTTCACGCTGAAATGGTATCAGAAGGTCTTCGAGCTCAACAATTTCGTCGAGAGCTTCGTCACGTCCATGGAGGTCGCACTTGGCGGCACCATGATTGCTTTGGTCTCGGGATTGGCGGCTGCCTATGCGTTGTCGCGATACCGGTTTTCTCTACCCCGCTGGTTGGGGGCGGTCTTCTTCCTTCCCTTCTTCATTCCCGAGATCGTGTTCGGCTTTTCCATGCTCAAGACGCTGATCGTGCAGTTTGAACTGCCGATCCTGCCATCGCTGATGCTTGGGCACGCGATCCTCTGTATGCCCTACATGGTGCGTGTCATCGGGGCCGCCCTGTCCGGGTTCGATTTTTCCATTCAGGAAGCTGCCGTAAGCCTCGGGATGCATCCGGTCCGGGCCTTTTGGTCCATCGTGCTGCCCAATATCCGCTCTGGCCTGATTGCCGGTACGGTACTTGCCTTCATTACCTCGCTGAATGATATGGCCGTGGCCCTGTTTCTCACAGGACCGGGAATCTCCACGCTACCGATTGAAGTCTTCACCTACGTTCAGCAGTTTTTCGATCCGACCGTCAGCGCTGTATCCGTGCTGCTCATGGCTGTGACCATCGGCGTCATGGCTCTTATCGAGCGCAGTCTGGGCCTGTCCAAGACGATTACCTAACAGGAGTTGAAATGGCACAGAACGCCGTTATCCTAGAAGATCTTGTTGCCCATTATGGCCCAACCCAGGTGTTGCATGGGCTCAACCTCACCGTCGCCGAGGGCGAGTTGGTGTCCCTGCTTGGCTCCAGTGGTTGCGGAAAGACCACGACCTTGCGTCTGCTGGCAGGCTTCTTTCAGCCAACCAGCGGACAGATCACAGTTGCAGGCAAGGATGTCACCAGATTGCCGCCGCACAAGCGCGATGCGGGCATCGTGTTCCAGAATTATGCGCTGTTTCCCCATCTTAGCGTGGCGGAGAATGTCGGCTTTGGCCTCAAACAGCGCAAAATTCCCATGGCCGAGCGCAAACAGCGTGTCGATGCCATGCTGGAACGTGTCGGTCTTGTCGAATATGCCAACCGTTTGCCCGCCGCGCTTTCCGGCGGACAGCGACAGCGCGTGGCTCTGGCCCGCGCCTTGGCCATCAACCCACCGCTCTTGATGTTCGATGAACCCCTTTCGAACCTTGATGCGAAACTGCGTGTCGACATGCGCGTAGAGATCCGCGAGTTGCAAAAGGCCAATGGCCGTACCGCCATCTATGTAACCCACGATCAGGAAGAGGCCTTTTCCATTTCCGACCGTGTGGCCATCATGAATGCCGGCCGGATCGTTCAGCTCGATACACCCGAAGTGCTTTACCGCCGTCCCAACAGCGCTTTCGTCGCCCGCTTCGTGGGCTTTGACAATCTGATAGAGATGAAAGTGGTCAGGCGAGAAGGTGACCAAGTAACGGCGGAAGTCGAGGGCGGTGCACTGATCACCTTGTCGCAGACAGAAACGGGCCCGCTTCCTGACAGTTTTGTGATTGGAGCCCGTCCGGAAGGCCTCGAATTCAGCGAGAATACCAGCAATGTCATTCCAGGATCTTTGCTGACCCGCTCCTACCTTGGTCGCTCCTACCAATATAAAGTCGAAACACCGGCCGGCGTTCTCATCGCGAATGCTCCGCTGACGCAATTGCACAGCGAAGGGGCAAACATCAATCTCAGATACAATTTCGAACATTGCTGCATTCTGCCGAATGACTAGTCATCAAAGAGGAATACAAATGTCCCGTTCCATCGTCGCCGCAGCAGCTCAGCTCGGGCCGATCAATCGCAGTGATGATCGCAAATCGGTCGTCAGGCGCCTCGTAGCGCTGTTGAATGAAGCTGCAAGCCGAGGTGCGGAATTGGTGGTCTTTCCCGAACTGGCCTTGACCACATTCTTTCCCCGCTGGCACCTGACTGACCAGGAGGAAATCGACGCATTTTATGAAAAGCAGATGCCAGGGCCGGAAACCCAGCATTTGTTTGATGCTGCCAAGCGGCTTGGTATCGGCTTCTATCTCGGATATGCCGAACTTGCTGTTGAGGACGGCGAGACCAACCACTATAACGCCGCCATTCTGGTGGATCGGACAGGCAAGATTGTCGGCAAGTATCGCAAGGTCCACCTCCCCGGCTGGGACGAGCCTCAAGCGGAACTGGAATCCCAGCATCTGGAGAAATATTTCTTCAAACCAGGTAATTACGGTTTCAAGGTCTGGAAAACCATGGGCACCCGCATCGGCATGTGCATTTGCAACGACCGACGCTGGGCGGAGACCTATCGTGTGATGGCCCTCAAGGGCGCGGAAATGATCCTGGTGGGCTACAATACCCCCATTGATCACACCGGCGTTTATGACTTTGACAGCCTGACCGAGTTCCACAACCAGCTGTCCATTCAGGCTGGTGCCTATCAGAACTCAACATGGGTTGTCGCGACGGCCAAAGCTGGTTGTGAAGAAGGGATCAACATGATCGGTCAATCGATGATTGTCGCTCCTTCCGGACAAATCGCTGCCATGGCTTTGACGACAGATGATGAGCTGATCACCGCCAGGTGTGATCTTGATATGGCCGCGCTTTATCGCAGAACCATTTTCGACTTTGCGCGTCATCGGGAACCAAAGCATTATGGCCTGATTACCCAGACCAAAGGACCGATCATCAGCGACGATGATGAAGTTTAAAGTCAGCAGACTGACCGCTGGAAAGGAAAGACTGTGTCCGTAGAGGAAAGCACAATCGGACTGAAGACCGACAGACCTTCTTCGGTCGCGCAAATTCTGAGAGAGCTGCGCAAGGCCAATGGCTGGACTTTGGCGGATGTATCCAACCGGACAGGGGTTTCGATCTCTTCTCTTTCGAAAATCGAGAACGGGCAAAGCCAACCCGCCTATAGTGTTCTCATTCGTCTTGCCAGCGGTCTTGATGTCGACTTTGCGGAACTCGTCAGCGGAGAAGCACCACGCCAGCGCTGTGTCGGGGCTGCAAGAGCCATAAGCCGTGCTGGGGATGGCAAGTCCTTCAGCAATGACATGGGCGTCTACGAGCTGCTTTCGACCGAGCTTGCCGCCAAGCTGCTCCAACCCATGGTGATTGAGCTCAAGGCGCGCGATACCGGCACCAGCATTCCAAGAAGCTCGCATCTGGGCGAAGAGTTTGTCTATGTACTGGCAGGTGATGTCGTTTTTGAGATGGAACCCTACAGCCCAACGATCCTTTCGACTGGCGACTCGGTCTATTTCGACGCCACGCAGACACACAGTTTCTATTCTGCCGGCCCAGAGTCCGGGCGCATCCTGTCGATCTGTTCCGCAGACGCAGTTGCGCGATTTACTGAAAATCTGGATAAACAATGATAACAGCAAAATCCGAAGTTCAAATCCGCCAGCACCTTACTCTTGTTGCTCTTGGCAAGGCTCCGGCCGATCGTGTACTCCATGTCGGGAAGCTGCTTGATACCGCCACCCGAAGTTGGACCGAGAAGCAGGAAATCGTCATCAAGGGCGACCGCATTGCCTATGTGGGGCCCATTGGCTCCTGGCCGGGAATGTGCGAAACAATTGTCAAACGCCCTGATCTGATGGCAATTCCAGGGCTTGGTGAAGTACACAAGCACATTGAAAGCTCACATCTGACCCCTGAATGGGAAGCTGCATTGGTTCTGCCGCGCGGCAACACATGGACCTGCGAAGCAAGCCACGAATTTTCCAACGTGCGCGGCTCCCGCACGGTCGAGTTCTGGCTTGAAGCCCGCAAGCACGGCTCGCCGCTCAAGATCTTTCCTTTACCGGGGTCAGCCGTCCCACCGACTGCTTATGAGCACGGCGGTGGATATTTGGGATATGATGAACAGAAAGAATTCATCAGCAATAGCATGATGGTCGCCGGTCTTGACGAGGTTATGGACTGGCCTGCGGTCTGGAACCCGGAAAACGCGTCTCACAAACGGCTCTGGGGCATGATAGAAGCGACCTTCGAAGCACGAGGTGTTGTTGAAGGCCATGCGGCCGGACTAAAAGACTTGCCCACAATCAACGCCTTTGCCGCCGCAGGTCTCGCCTCCGACCACGAAGCATGGACCGCAGAAGAGTTCTGGGACAAGTTGACCCATGGCCTGTTCATCGAACTGCGCCCCCATTCCATGCCGGAGGTCCTCAAGGGCCTCATGGATAAGGGGCTTCAAGACTGGTCGCAGATAGCGTTTACCACCGATGATCGATCTGCCTCCGAAACACTACAAAAGGGCGCGACCGATTATAACGTTCGGCTTGCCATTCAGTCGGGCCTGACACCTGAAATTGCCATTCAGTGCGTAACCATCAACCCTGCCCGCCATATGCGGCTCACCCCTTGGGTCGGGGTTATCGCTCCGGGCAGATTTGCCGATATCGTGTTGCTCTCGGATCTTGAAGAATTCGAGATTTCGGAAGTGTGGGCTGACGGTCGACAGGTTTCAAACGGCGAACACTTCATCGACCCGGTTCCTCAAATCGCGTGGCCAGAGTGGGCACGCAACACCGTTCAGGTTGGTGGTGCGCTCAATGCCTCCGATTTTGCCATACCGGCTGAGAATGGCCGCCAGACCATGACCGCAGCAGTCTTGCGTCCCTTCCATTGGGAAGATGATTTCCTTACCTATGAGCTGAAGGTGGAAAACGGCCAGGTACTGCGGGATACGAGCCGCAACGTTACCAAATTTGCGATAGTCGACCGCTTCTCCGGAACCAAATCCATCTCCAAGATGTTCTGGGCGGGGACCGGCCCGAGCACACCAGACTGTGCCCTTGCCAGTTCACTGGCTCATGACAAGCACAATATATGGTGTGTCGGCTCATCGGATGAGGCGATGGCTCTGGCCGTCAACACCCTTTCCGAAATCGGAGGTGGCTGGGCTCTGGTGCACGACAACAAGGTTGTCGCTACCGTCCGTTATGAGATCGCCGGCCTCATGTCCTCTCGCTCGGCTGAAGACCTCGATAAGGATATGCAGGCTCTTTACGTTCAGGGTGAAAAGATCGACTGGATGTTTGAACCCTCCTCTTCCCCTCGCTGGTGGGCAGGATTCCCCGAACGTCTGGCTTTTGCCACTCTCACCTGTGCTCCATGGCGCTGGGTGCTGGTCGCTCCCACGGTTGGGATACCTGAAGGTCTGGTAAATGTTGCTACAGGTGAAACACATCCCGTAGTGTGGTGATAGGCTGGCAAATCTACCAGCCTCACCTTTGATCAGATGGATTGAAACAAAATTGATGGGCGCACCGACGGTTGCCAGGCGAAATGCGCAAGTTTGTCGCCTGGCGAAGTGCCATTTGGCACACTACCGGAACCTGTAGCGTTCGCACCTGAAATATACCGTGTAGAATTATTCCCCCGCGGCGGAATCAAACGTTTATTATTTCCTATCAGGCACTAGCTTCTTTGAACCCCGATTACCTCGCCAGGCTGAGCAAGCCAGATCAAGCCAGGGTCTAGAACCAATATTTGCCTTTTTGTCTGATCGAATGCTTCTGCGAGATCGGTTGATGACCCGATCACTCCGGAGTGGCAGTGACGATCAACCTGATCGTCCAGCCCGCTGCGATCAGGCCCGACGTCTCAAGTTAGCAAGTTTCAAAATCAAGACGCATATGCCCATGAAAACCTCGTGCCGAACGGTTGTCAAAATTCCTAACAGAGTTGTTTCAGTAAACAATGCAGGCGACTAGATACTGGGCACAGCATACTGGGCACTGCTGACTCGGATCCTTAGGTTCACCGAGGAAACTTGATAAGGGTTGAGATTCACTGCAACTATTTCCATCACGACTTCCCTGCACAACAGCTTTCCCTGAAACGACTGAACCTTAATTGCAGCCAGTAGGTCTCATCGGCTCTCATTTTGTCGATATGTTTGCTCTTTGCATCTGATCAAAGCAATAAAATGCCTGCCAGAGAGTGACTCTCTGGCAGGCTGAAGTTAGAGGGGCTATGTTATTTGTTTTTATAAGTATTGCCTCATACCATGGTTCCGCCGGTTACTCCGTTCCTTGAAAGAAAGGGATCGACATCTTCCTTGATGAAGCGCTCCACCTGACGCGCGGCCATACCGATGAATTTTTCAGGAGCCACAATGCGTTCGATGTCGGCCCGATCCAGAGGAATGGCATCATTCTCGATAACGCGTTCCAGAATGTTGTTGTCCAGTCCCTCAACGCGCACGCGCCGAACGGTTTCCATGCTGATCTCTTTGAGAATGTGGTGCATCTCCTGGCGATCAGCACCTTTCTTGGCGGCTTCCATGATAATGTTTTCGATCGCCATGAACGGAAGTTCCTGTTCCAGATTCCGTTTGATAATCTTGTCATAGACCATGATGCCCGACGTCATGGTGATGAGCTTTTCGCAACACGTATCGGCAGCCTTGAAGATGTTGGCAATCGACAGGATGCGCACGGCCAGGTTATCGCAGCTCTGCTCAAGCATTTCCTGTCCAGTTGCCTGGAAGACTGCCGGCAGGAGCGTGATCAGAAACTTTCCATATCCCACCAGATCTTCCGCAATCCATGGGTTTCTCTTGTAGGCCATGGTGCTGGAGCCAACCTGCTCTGCCGGGACCGGTTCTTCCAGTTCCTTCAGCATGGCCAGAATACGAATGTCGTTCCCGACCTTCTGGGACGTTTCAGCAATCCCTGCCAAGGCAGACATGAGCTTGGATTCCACCTTGCGGGTAAAGATCTGGGATGTGATGGGCATCAGCTTCTGAAAGCCAAGCTTTTGCGAGAAAAGCCGATCAAGCTTTTCGACCTTGTCCATGTCGCCATCAAGCAAGGCAAAGAAGGAGGCCTGCGTCCCTGTCGCTCCCTTGAGCCCGCGGAAATACATGCCATCGATCTGCTCCTGCAAAGCAAGAACGTCGAACATCGCGTCCTGAAGCCAAACTGCGGCTCTCTTGCCAACAGTTACCGGTTGCGCAGCCTGAAGACGCGTATAACCGAGGATTGGCATGTCCTTGTACTGGTCAACAAAGTCACGCAAATTGGCAACGACCTTCAGCATCTTTTCGATCAGAAGCTGCGTCGCTTCTTTCATCCAGATCAGATTGCCATTATCGATCAGATCATTGGTTGTGGCTCCCAGATGAATGATTGGTTCAGCCAGAGGTGCAACCTTGCCAAACTCCTCAATCGCCGCGATTGTCAGATTTCCGTAGCGTTTCTGAAGTTTATTGATGAGATCGAGGTCGATCTCATCACATTTTTCACGCATCTGGGCAACCTGTGCATCTGTGATACTGAGGCCGACCTGTTGTTCTGCCTCAGCCAATGCAATCCAGATACGACGGTAGATTTTGGTCATATTCTCATCTGAGAGAATATACTTCATCTCTGGGCTTGTCGTATTTTCGAGATCTAGATAACTCATTGTTTTTCCTTATGCGAATGCGACCAGAATAGCGACGATCAGGCCCAATGCAGTAGGCAGGGCATTCCGCTTGGCAATCTCGAATGGATTAACTCCGGCATATCCGGCGCAAATGATGCATGCTCCGGCAATCGGAGACATGGCCCGCCCCAGGGTTCCGCCAAGCGGAGCCATGGTGCCCATTGTTGCTATTGTCAGCCCCATATCCGCGGCATGTGGTGTGACGGCTTCATTGAATGCCATTGCTGCCGCTTCGCCACTTCCCGTAACCACAGCCATGAGGAACGGCCCAAATGATATGGCAATCTTGGCAAGAGACTGAACGCCCATGAGGAGATCGTTGAACGCTGAGACAAGACCGATTGTCTGCATACCGGCAACAAAAACCGCAGCACCAATGATAATACCCATAATGTCTGCATAGGCTTTCCCCATGCCATTGAAGAATTCACTGCTTGCTTTGGCTGGCGAGACTCTTGAAATCAGCATAGCGACCATGGCGCCGATCAACATGGCGTGTGAAATGCGGATTTTTGTCGTCCATGGAAATGCTTCGCGAATGGATGGATAAGCACAAAGCAGCAAAATGACCAGCGGAACAAGTGGAACCATGGCATAGAGAGGCTTGATGCGGAATTCCTCTTGTTTGGCTTCGCTGGAGGCTTCATCCAGGCACCCTTTGTCTTCTTTCATCAGTTTGGCCAGTCCCCACATCGTGACACAGATTGTGGCCAGTGCTGCGAGGGTATATGGGACATGGTGCATCACCAATTGCGTCGCGGTTGTTCCGTCTTTCATGAGATTGGCGACGAAGGAAAAGTGCATGTAGCTCGGATTGAGCATCACACCGAAGGTTCCTGCCAACACAGCACCACCGGCGAAGGGCCTCGAAACCCCCATGGAGATGAGAAGAGGAATCAGAATCGCGCCAACGGCAGCGCTGATCCCGGCGGCGCTCTGCAGGGCTATCGCGACCAGAAACACCACGACAACGGTTGCCGGAATGATGATGGCGCGTAGAGGCCTTAACCCCTTGATGAGAAAATTGATCAAATGCTTGTCACATCCGGTCAGTTTGAGAATGAATGCGAAACCCATGGCCGAGCAAATCGGTTCAATAAGGTTCCCTGCCCCCATACGCGCCGAAAAGGCATCGAACCCTTTGAGGATGTTTCCAGAAAGCAGGCACATCAACAAACCCGATCCTAAAAGGACAAGTCTGGTTTCGAATTGCCTGACCAACAGCACGATTGTCGCCACGACAATCAGAATACCAACATAAAGCATCTATTCCTCCTTGCTTTTTGAGGAACCTAGAATAGTCAAAGCTGAAAATATGTGATGACCGTCACAAAACTCGGAATAAATGAACGTTGCTCTTTATGAAAAATAAGTAATACCGCTTATTCTTTGAGCAACATCAATACAACTCTTCCTGCCTTGCCTAGCGCGAAAAACTCACTATCCTAGCGACCCGAAATGCTCTCGTTGAACCTGCTTTTTCTTTTCAAATATAATTGAAAATTCCGCCCTTGTTGGAGTAACTACACCATGAAAACCAAAAGCTTCATCAAGAATATGCCTTGGCTCGATGAGCCCGCCAGCGAATTAGAGGGGCTTTTTGTCGAGCATGGTGTTCGCCATTGCTACTCGAAAGACCAAGTTTTTAAACATTCAGAGGAAAGTAACGAATATATATATTATCTAAAAGAGGGATTTTGCTATAACTTCACGGTGAATAGTAACGGTACATCAAACATCAATCGGCTTCTTACTCCTGGCAGTATTTTTGGTGAAGTCTCCTGCGTTCTGGGTGCGCCATCACTAACCCAGACCACCGCCGTTGAAGACAGTGTCGTCTACACCCTCAAATACCGGAACCTGTTGACCCTCGTGGCTGGTGATGCCGATTTGCTGCATTCCTTGTTAAAGGCCTACGCCTGGCGTATTGGCGCCTACAACATATCGATCTTCGTCAAGAACACCTTCTCCAATGAGCAGAAAATCGCGCTTCTTTTCATTTCAATCTGCAACAAATCTGATCAAGGCAATTTTCGACCCATTCCGTTTAGCCTGACGCATCAACTGATCGGTGAACTTGTTGGCGTTTCGAGGGAAACCGTCTCTCGGGTTTTGTCAAAATGGAAGAAGAGTGAAATGATCAGGACGGGGCGCAGCATCGAAATCAACATAGAGAAAATGCAAGAAGTCCTCGAACACTAATCACAATCTTCTGGTCAGAGCATTCCTGTTCGAATGGCGCCAAGACAGAGCGCTTAGCGTTGCATGGTATTATGCGCCGGTTGATGATAGCCGCACTGATGGATGGGACCTAGAATGGCGCTTAGAAGACGTGTGCTGGCCACACGAAGCCGAATTGCACACGGGGCTTGCGATACGACCAGAACGTTCTCGACGGTGCGGACTTCGTTTTTCTCGATCCCGACAATTGCATTGGAGCGTAATCGGAGACGAGCGGCAACGCGCAAGACCGCGGGATCGACGGCGAGCGCCCAAGTAGTACCTACTCGTTGAAGTGGCGGATAGCATACTTCCTTAGCTCCCGGACGCTCAGCGACAGGCCAAGTTTTTCGCTTATGCGGGCATAATAGGTTTCGACGGTTCGCACGCTGATGCCGAGTGACGCAGCTATTCCGATGTTGCTTTCCCCCTGCCCCATCAGGGACAGGACCTGTTGCTCGCGCT
This sequence comes from uncultured Cohaesibacter sp., assembly GCF_963666525.1. NCBI lineage: Bacteria > Pseudomonadati > Pseudomonadota > Alphaproteobacteria > Hyphomicrobiales > Cohaesibacteraceae > Cohaesibacter > uncultured Cohaesibacter sp. The sequence continues at coordinate 4,949,062 of NZ_OY762905.1, read as the reverse complement.
CGCTGAGCTCATTGTCTTGTGCAGCGCCGTCTGCCTCTTTCAATGCGTTTGCAGCCCGAACCGAGAGGTAGGGCTCACCGCGGAGAACATGGTCCACCGCTTCGAAAAGACAGGCAGGGTCGTCGCGCTTGGTGACGTAGCCGAGAACCCAATACTGGAGCGAGCGCCTGATCGTTCGGGCATCTTCAAACGTCGAATAGACAATCACTCGCGCTCCTCGACAAGCGAGATCGGGGACGAGTTCCAGCCCATCCCCGCTCTCAAGCGAGAGGTCGATGACAGCAACATCGACCACATTGCTGTCGGCGATAGCGCGCGCCTCCTCGATCGTCGAAGCCTGAAGAGGAGATGGGAATCCTCTCGATACCAGAAGGGCGGCAAGCCCCTGCCGCACAGCGGGATGGTCATCAACCAGGAGAACCGTGCAGGTCACGGACACTTCCATCACGACGCTCCCGCTGAGCAGGTGCCGTTATGGCACAGGACGCGGCATCTGACGACTGTTCCGCCGCCAGGTGCATCGTCTATTGAAAATTCCGCGCCTATGGCACTGGCTCGATACCGCATGATTCTGAGGCCAAGACCGCCAGTCCCGGCAGGGGGCTGATCCGGAGAAAGGCCCACACCATCATCTTTGACCTCGAGTATGGTCTCCTCGCCCTCGCAGACCAGTGAAACATCGACGCGCGTCGCTTCGGCGTGCCGCACTGCATTGGCAATCGCCTCTTGCGCAATACGATAGAGGACACTGAGGTTCTCACCAGCACAACTCTCACAGGGCCAGTGCTGTCTGAGGTTGATCTCGATGCCGCTCGTTCGCCTCGCACTCTCCACCAACTCGTCAATGGTAGGACCGGTCAGATCCGAACCGTGCGCGACCGGCCACATCCCGCGCGACAGAGCATAAGCATCCTCTGTCGCGGCAGACAGTACCCGCCCGAGTTCGACCATCGGCTGGGTGTCCTTCACGGCGGCAATATTTGACAACATGGAGTATCTCAGACGCGCCGCGGTGAGCTGTTGACACAGACCGTCGTGAATCTGGTAGCTGACTCGGCGGCGCTCTTCCTCACTGACCCAGACGACCTCCGCTTCAAGTTCCCGCCGCCGGTTCATTTCAGCCTTGAGCGCATCCAGATTGCGATGAAGATTTTCAGATAGCAGCTCGACCGTCTGAAAACTTTGAGCATAGTGCATTGCCAGCGCCGACGACTGGAAGACGACAAGTGCGAACAGACCATAGAGGATCATGTATTCGCCTTCGATGACATCAGCATGAACGAGTACGTCGTGTATGCTGGTGGATGCCAACAAGACGGCGCCAGAGAACAGCAGAATTGCACCCGGTTTCCCTTTGACGACGCAGACGGAAAGCCGGACCAGAAAGTAGGACGTGAAGAGCAGGCCAGCCAGCATCAGCAACAGGACCAGCCAGGACTGCCAGACCGGCGGAAACGCGAGTACGGACAGCAGGAACACAACGACTCGCAGATCGGAGACCGCTTGCAGACGCTTGGAGAAGTCGGACGGGAAAAGACTCCTGTAGAAGCGATACAGGATCGCACCTGACAAGACATAACAGGCAAGGGCCAGTTGATCGAGCGCAACCGGGCCGATCCACTCTGGAACGACTGCCCGCGAAAGCCAGTAGGTCGAGTTCGAGTTGGCCGCATATCCGATAATCAAAAGGCAATACGTGCCAAAGTAAAAAAAGGAAATCTCTCTGGGGCGCAGAAAATAGATCAACAGGTGATAAGTCCCTGCGACGAGGAGAATTCCGCAGAAGAAGGCCGAGAAGATCCATACCCGGTCACGCGCAGTCTCAAGAATGCCCGCCTTGGCAAGCAGGATCGGATCACCGATGCCGCCTTCTCGAAACCCATGGTTGGACATCTGAAGAACAAGATCCACTGGCTGCCCGGTCGTCTCGAGGGGGGCAAGGACGAGTGATCGGTCGGGCTGCTCATTCGCGGCATCCAGACCCGGCTTGCCGCTTTCGGCAACGAGTGTCCCGTTGGCCCACAGTCTGTAGGCAAGGCGGAGATCGAACAGGCGAAGCGTGAGCATTGTATTGCCGGCAGGCGGGGCGAGACGGAGGCGAAACGTGGCCGCTCCCGTTCCGCCCGCGAACTCGTCACCGAAGCTGTGTCCACGCCAGATCCCCGGCAACCTCAGAGTCCCGTCTGGCGCCGGGGCGTCCGGGCGCTGAAGGTCATCGGGCGTGAACAGATGTCCCCAATAAACCTGCCAAGGCCCGCTCAAGGCTAAGATCGCGCCTTGTTCGTGCAGGGTCTCGGGAATGATTGCAACGCCATCCCGGACATCAAGGTCAATGATGGTATTGTTGTCGGTGGTGCTGAAAACCATCCAGAGAATGGCACAGAATAGGAGGACAAGGCTGACAAGCGCCACCTCAAGCCTCCTTGCCCCTTGCGCCGAGTTCAGCCCGTACTTCATGCCACCAGCCCCGCCAATTTCGCCGAGCCAGACATAGAACACAATCTTGCGGACAACAAGAAGTCGGCTGTAAATAGTTCATATATTTTACCATCTTGTCCGCCAATTCCCGGACAGACAACACTGCGACTATTGTCTAGCGTCGTTCGCGACGAGTCGATGGCATTGCCGCTATCGATTAGGCGCTGGCTTGGAAGGGTCTCATGGCAGGCCTCCTACGTTCCCGCCATCGCCATCCATATTGAAGAAGGAATTGGAGAAGAACATGAAGACCATTATGATCACGGTTGCCTCGTTGGCGTGTCTTGCGACCCTGCCGACCATCGCATCTGCCGGACAAAATGTGGACATGACCGAACTCACCTGTAAGGAGTTCATGGCCGATCCCGACGGCATCATGCCGACTATTTTCTGGATCGACGGCTATCTTAGCAACGCTACCGGCAATACCGTCATCGATCCGGACCAGATGGTCAAGAACGTTCAGGACGTGGTCGAGGCATGCAAAGATAATCCAGACCAGAAGATTTTTGATCTCTTCAACTGATCCAGGCCTTAAAGGCGAGATGGGTGCGGCCTCCCTCAGCCCGAAAGGCCGGGAGGTCGCTACTCGCCCGCTTTCCGTATAAGAGGATATAGAAATGAATTTTGTTGAAGCGATAAGCACTTGCTTGAAGAAGTACACCACGTTCGAGGGACGAGCCGGACGTCCGGAATTCTGGTATTGGTCTCTCTTTTCCTGGCTGTTATCGGCAATAGCATCGGTCATTGATGCGGCAATAACGAATGATTCTGGCGTTGCGGTTGTCTCTAACGTTGTACTTCTTGCAATCGCGCTCCCTTCGCTAGCGGTTAGCATTCGCCGTCTGCATGATGTGGGCAGATCTGGCTGGTGGTTTCTACTCGCTTTTACCGGCATCGGTATATTTGTACTGCTCTACTGGTCTATCCGGCCAGCAAATCAACAAAGTGAGTTTTCTGGGCAACCCGTTCAGCAGTAATCGCCATGATGTACTAGCAACATATTTCGATAGAGTAGCACTATAGGCTCTACATAAAATTAGCGATAGTCGGGGCAGGTAGACGGATTGGTGGACCTGCCTTTGCATGCTAACCTGGGAAATTTCTTATCAATATACCCCGAAACCAGAAGACCTTCATCAGACAAACTAATTCATTCAGTAGACAAGAGCTACACAACAGATTCCTTCGGAAATTTGTTTTGGGAGAGCTGTGTTAAAGCCGTTATCTTGGGGCGAGCTCATGGGCTTCAAAAAGCCGTGGAGGCAAAACCAGCCGAAGCTTGCGCGAGCGAAGTGGAAATCGTGACCTGCTTGGGATACAAAACGCCGCGAGAAGCGCGAAAATATCCAAGATCTGCCAATGGAAAGAATATGGCCGACAACGCAATGGCGAGACTAAAGTGAAGTCCGACCTTTACCCTATGGCTAGACAAAAGCCCTCGCAACCGCCTGAGCTGCAAGGGCTTTTGTCGAAAGTGGTACGCCCTACGGGACTCGAACCCGTGTTACCGCCGTGAAAGGGCGGCGTCCTAACCGCTAGACGAAGGGCGCTTAGCAATCGGTGAGGCGGTTTATAGAAAGCTTTTTTCAATTGCGCAAGTGCATTCATGCGAAAAAACTGCATATTCTGCAAAGAATGGATTTTTGTCCAAAGGCTTTTTATTCGGGCTTGAATTTTTGTCGATTTTGAGCAAATTTGGTTGTATGAAGAAACTAAATTGTTAAAGAATCACAGATCGAGTTAGTCATGCACGTCAAGGAAAGCCTCGTAAAGGACATTCGCACTTCTTCCCGCCAACTGGTTCGCCGTTGGGGCGTTTTGGCAAAGCACGTTGCCGGCACCGATTATTCGCTGAGTGCCGTGCATGCCGTTCTCGAGATCGGGCTCTCAGATGGCATTACCTCCAAGGACCTTTCGGAAGCCCTCATTCTAGAAAAATCAACGGTCAGCCGGCTTGTCAAAAGCCTCGTCGAACAGGATCTGGTACAAAAGATAGATGACGACAGCGACCGACGCAAGCAAGGCCTTTCATTGAGCGCAAAGGGCTTGGCACTTTTTGATCTCATCAATCTGCATGCCAACGAACAGGTGAGAGACGCACTTGAGTCCGTTCTCTCTGACGAAGTGGAGCAGATTGCCCGCGGGTTGCGCCTCTATGCTGATGCCCTTGCCCTCAAGGGCGATCGCCAATCTGCGCCTGAGCCACGGATCGGGACAGGCTATCGCCCTGGCCTGATCGGTCAGATCGCCTCCCTGCACTCGCAATTCTATTTCGATCTGGTCGGCTTCGGGCCTGTTTTCGAAGCCATTGTTGCCAGCGGGATGAGTGAGTTCGTCGGACGGCTCGAGAATCCATGCAACGAATTCTGGCATCTCAGTGAACACGGGCGGTTTCTGGCGAGCATTGCTTTGGACGGCGAAGATATCGGCAACAATGTCGCCCATCTGCGCTGGTTCATCGTTGATGACTGTCTCAGAGGCAAGGGGGTCGGCCGGAAGATACTTGAAAGCGCCCTCGCCTTCGCTGACGACCATGGATTTGACGAGACACATCTGTCCACCTTCAAGGGACTTGATGCGGCCAGACATCTTTATGAAGCAACGGGATTCGAACTTGTGGAGGAAAAGCCGGATACCACATGGGGCACCGAAGTGATCGAACAACAGTTTGTCCGCAAGCGGCCTCGATAAATCCTCTGGCTCAAGCGCAGGTTATTCCCAAACCGATTTTGCTGGACCCCACAGCATGTCTCAGGGGCCCTTGATCTCCGCGGCATCGATGATGCGCAGCTGGACTGTTGGGCGCCCCTGCCAGTAATTGAGGGAAAGGCTGCCGGCTATATGCAGGCTGTTGCCCCTGTTATCGAGCAATAGTTTTCCTATGGGCTCTTCCGATGCCCTGAAGCAGATGGCCTTCAGTTTGCCGCCCGAGCTGTTTGAAATGGTGCAGCGGATGTGTCCCCCCTGCCCGACGACATCAGCAAAGGAAACCTTGTGTGCCGGAAAGACAAAGATCGGTTCCGGGTTGCCCGCGCCGTAAGGGCCGGCTTTCTCCAGTGTCGTAACGAGCTCTTCCGTTGCGCCATTGGCGGTAAGCGCTGCGTCGATTTTAAGTTCGTCGCTGGCGCGTGCCTCCTCAACCTGAGACCTAAGCCGCTCATGCAGAAAATGCCGAAATTCGCGAATCCTGTCCGGCTCGATGGTCAACCCTGCTGCCATGGCGTGGCCGCCACCCTTCAGCAGCAATCCTTCAGCATGGGCAGCACGCACAGCGGCGCCGAGGTCCGAACCGGAAATGGAACGGCCTGAGCCGGTGCCTTTGCCATCATCACCGATCGCTATGGCAAAAGCCGGTCGCCGAAACCGTTCCTTGAGGCGCGAGGCAAGCAGACCGACGATCCCGGCATGCCATTCGGAACTGAACGTGACCAGCCCGGCACACTCCGGGTCTTCCAGCAACTGTCGCTCAGCCTGGGTAATCGCGTCTTCCAGCATGATCTGTTCGAGAGCCTGCCGTTCCTTGTTGAGACGCTCCAGCTCGGAAGCGATGTGCTCGGCTTCCGATGGGTCCGTGCAGGTCAGAAGACGAGCACCCAGAGCCGCATCACCAATGCGGCCGCCCGCATTGATCCGCGGTCCAAGCATAAAACCGAGATGATAGGGACTGACCGGCCCGGAGACGCGGGAGACAGCAAGCAAGGCGTTTAGGCCGAGATTGTGGTTTGAGCGGATCACCATCAATCCCTTGACGACAAACGCCCGGTTGAGCCCGATGAGAGGCACGACGTCACAGACAGTGCCAAGAGCCACCAGATCCAGCCATCCCAGAAGATCGGGCGGAGGGCAGCCCTTACCATAAAAACCGGATTGGCGCAGCACCCGATTGACTGCAACAAGGGTCATGAAGGTGACGCCCACAGCGGCCAGATGGCCCAATTGGCTCAGGTCATCCTGCCGGTTCGGGTTGACGAGTGCGACCGAGACGGGCAGCTCTTCACCCACCTGATGGTGATCGATCACAACGACATCGGCCTTACGTTCAGCGGCGCGCTGTAGCGCGTCAAAGGAGGTTGAACCGCAGTCGAGCGTCAGAATGAGCGTATGACCCTCATCGATCAGACGATCCATGGCATCGGGGTTCGGGCCATAACCTTCGAAAATCCGGTCGGGAATATAGATGGAGGCTTCACAACCACAATGGCGCAGGAACAGCTTCATCAGCGAGCTGGATGTGGCTCCGTCGACGTCATAGTCGCCGAAAATCGCGATCTTTTCGCGGCGCTGTATGGCTTGAGCAATGCGGTCTGCCGCTGTGTCCATGTCCGTGAGGGTGGAAGGATCCGGCATCAGATGCTTTATGCTCGGGTCTAGATAGTGCGCAGCTGTTTCGACATCGAGACCGCGGGCGACCATCACTCTGGCGACAATGTCAGGAATGTCCTGTCCCTGCGCTATCGCACTGGCCATCTCCACACCGCGCAAATCAAGGCTTTCGACCCAACGACGCTCCTTGGCAGATTTGGAGATACCAAGATAGCTTTTGGTGGAGGCGTTGTCGGGGTGCATTGCGGCTTCTGATCTCTTGCTGGACGGGAATCACTGACTTTGCAGACAATCTATCACGAAGGAGCTGACCGGCGACAAAAAAGGCGGGCCGAAGTGGCCCGCCATTCAATCTGTGCGCCTAGTCGTCTTGATCAAAACCAGACCAATCTGGCTCGATCAATCGAGATGGAATTTCTCGAACTGGCGGTGTTCTGTTTCAACCCAGCGGACGGTACCGGTGGATGAGCGCATGACCACGGTCTGGGTCTTGATGATGTTGCGGCCGAACTTGACGCCGGAGAGCATGTTGCCGTCCGTGACACCGGTGGCTGCGAAGGTCACATCGCCACCAGCCAGTTCGATGAGTTCGAACTTCTTGGACGGATCGGAAATGCCCATACGAATGGCGCGCTGCAGCTGTTCTTCGTTGTTGATGACGAGGCGTCCCTGCATCTGACCACCGATACAGCGCAGGGCTGAAGCAGCCAGAACACCTTCCGGTGCACCGCCGATACCCATATAGATATCCATGCCGGATTCATCGGGGTCGGTAATATGGATGATGCCCTGCACATCGCCGTCACCAATGAGGCGGATGGCAGCGCCGGTCGCCCGGACATCCTCGATGAGTTTTGCGTGACGAGGACGATCAAGGATGCAGACGTTGAGGTCGGAGACCTTTACATCCTTTGCCTTTGCGAGAGCATTGAGGTTTTCTGCCGGTGTCCGATCGAGATCGACCAGCCCCTTGGGATAGCCGGGACCAATGGCAATCTTGTCCATGTAAACGTCAGGAGCGTTGAGCAGACTGCCTTCGTCGGCGATGGCGATCACGGCCAGAGAGTTCGGCTGGTTCTTGGCGCAGAGTGTCGTGCCTTCAAGCGGGTCAAGGGCGATGTCCACTTTAGGACCCTGATTGTTGCCCACTTCTTCGCCGATGTAGAGCATCGGTGCTTCGTCACGCTCGCCTTCACCGATAACCACACGCCCCTTGATAGGCAGTTGGTTCAATTCGCGGCGCATCGCATCCACTGCGGCCTGGTCGGCAGCCTTTTCGTTGCCATGACCTCTCAGGCGTGCCGCAGAAACGGCTGCTCGTTCAACCACGCGAACGATCTCGAGAGTCAGGATTCGATCCAGTACCGGTGCTTCTCTGATTTCACTCATTCAACTTCCCCTTTTGCCCCGATGGAGCGATATCTACAATGAAATCGGCATTCAAACTTAAACCATTGAATTGAAATTATTCCAATTTCACAATCTCTCAATTCTGATGACCTGTGGAGATGCCACCACATGCCCATCGTTCACGATCGTTTCGATCGCGGTACGGATGGCCAATTCCGTCGTCTCATAGGTTATGAGGACCACATCCTGCGACCTCTTGTCTTTTGTAATCACTTCGCTTTTTAGTTCTACTTTATCTTTGGCTTTTCTTTGAACTATACTTTCGAGTGAAATGCCCTGTTGTGCCATGCGATTGGCGATGGAGGCAAAGACGCCAGACTGGTCGCTGACCTTGAGACGAATGTAATAGCCGCCCTCGTGCGCCCGCATTTCGGCAGGCTTGTAGGGCTGAAGAGTCGAAGCCGGTCGACCGAGTGGTTTGACCTCAAGTCCGCGGGCAATATCGATGATATCGGCAATGACGGCGGATGCCGTTGCCTGACCGCCAGCGCCGGGCCCGGCAAGGGTGATCGACCCGATCGCATCACCTTCAATGGCAACAGCGTTGGTTACTCCATCGACCTGGGCAATGGGGGAATCCAGAGGCACCATGGTCGGGTGGACCCGCTGCTCAATGCCGCTCTCTGTTTTCTGTGCCACCCCAAGCAGCTTGATCCGGAAGCCTAGCTCTTCAGCTGCGGCAATGTCGGCCGGTGTGATGCTGGTGATGCCTTCAAGAAAAATGGAGTCAACATCGATCTGGCTGCCAAAAGCAAGGCTGGTGAGAATGGCCAGTTTGTGGGCGGTGTCGTTGCCCTCGATGTCGAAAGACGGATCGGCTTCAGCATAACCGAGACGCTGGGCGTCCTTGAGGCAATCCTCAAACGCGATGCCCTCGTCTTCCATTCGCGACAGGATATAGTTGCAGGTACCGTTGAGAATGCCATAGATGCGGGTGATCGTGTTGCTCGTCAGACCTTCACGAATGGCCTTGATAACGGGGATGCCGCCGGCAACGGCCGCTTCGAAATTGATCGAGACGTTATGCTCTTCAGCTAGCTTTGCCAGTTCGTTGCCATGCCTGGCCAACAGGGCCTTGTTGGCCGTGATGACGTGTTTTCCCGCCATGATGGCCGCTCTTACGGCTTCTTCCGCCGGGCCACTGTCGCCACCAATCAACTCTACAAATACGTCGATCTCATCACTCTTGGCCATCTCGGTCGGATCTGTGTACCAACTGAACCTGGTGAGATCGACACCACGATCCTTGTTCGGATTTCGGGCAGAAACCGCTTCGACCCGAAGCGAACGACCGGCCTTGATCGCCAGTTCATTTTCCATGGAAACGAGACGTTTGAGGGCAGAAATGCCTACCGTGCCGAGACCGGCAAGGCCGAGCTTAAGAGGAGCGCTCATGTATTTATGTAGTCCGATAAATCGATATTGTTGGTCTGGCGCTTTTGCAAATTAATTTCTGAAAGAAAAAAAATCAGGAAATTCAAGAGCAAAACTGTTTGTTCTTGAATAGTTACGCAAGCCAACAGCCATTCGCAAGCACAATCTGGAAATAACCGGATTTCTCTACACTCGCGAATGGCATTTTGTTTCTAACTACATATCAGAATGCAGTTTATTACTCAGCAGAGGCAAGGAAGCGACGAATGTTGCGCGCTGCCTGACGAATACGCTGTTCGTTTTCCACGAAAGCAAGGCGAACATATTCATCGCCATATTCACCAAAGCCGACGCCTGGTGCGACAGCCACATGGGCTTCTGCCACCAGCCGTTTGGCGAATTCAAGCGAACCGATGGAACGGAATTTCTCCGGCACCGGCACCCAGGCAAACATGGTTGCTTCCGGCGTCGGGATTGGCCAGCCTGCACGGGTGAAGCTTTCGACCATGACGTCGCGGCGATAGCGATAGACTTCTCGTGCTTCTGCGATGCAGTCCTCTGCACCATTGAGGGCGGCGGCGGCGGCGACCTGAATGGGTGTGAAGGCACCGTAATCGAGGTAGGATTTCACACGCGTCAGCGCACGGATCATTCGTTCGTTGCCGACCGCAAAGCCCATGCGCCAACCGGGCATGGAGAAGGTCTTTGACAACGAAGTGAATTCTACCGCGATATCCTTTGCGCCATCCACCTGCAGGATCGACGGCGGCAGTTCGTCACCGAAATAGATCTCCGCATAGGCCAGATCGCTCAGCACCATGATGTCATGCTCTTTGGCGATCCGGACAACCTCCTTGTAGAAGTTGAGGTCGACCGTATAGGCGGTCGGGTTGGACGGATAGTTGACGATGAGCGCGATCGGCTTCGGAATCGAGTGGCGGACAGCCCGATCGATGGAACGGAAGAATTCCTCGTTCGGCTCAGCCGGCATGGAGCGAACGACGCCACCGGACATGATGAAACCGAATGAATGAATCGGATAGGTCGGGTTCGGAACGAGAACCACGTCCCCCGGACTGGTGATGGCCTGTGCCATGTTGGCAAAGCCTTCCTTGGAGCCAAGGGTGGCCACGATTTCGGTTTCCGGATTCAGTTTGACCCCGAAACGACGCTCGTAATAGGCAGCCTGGGCGCGACGAAGCCCCGGAATGCCGCGAGACGTTGAATATCGATGGGTCCGCGGATCAAGAACCGTTTCGTTAAGCTTGTCGACAATATGCTTTGGCGTTGGCAAATCAGGGTTGCCCATGCCCAGATCTATGATATCCGCGCCTTCCGCTCGCGCCTTCGCCTTAATCCGGTTGACCGGTTCAAAGACATAAGGAGGGAGACGGCGTATTTTATGGAACTCATCCATAGTTAGGCTCCTTGGTAGTAGGATTGGATCATAGAATTTGGCATTAGCCAGCGAAGTGAAGGGAAAATGGCGCTAACAGGTCAGCTTTGCCACATCTAATTCAGTTTTTGCACATGGGAATTAGTCAATACGATGGCAGCACCGCGATCGTCAAAAGCTATCCAACAGGCACGCCGGACGCCAGGAAAAGGGTTCAGTTCCCGGCTTTCTTGTTAAGCTTGAGGAGCTCTGCTTCCAGCGCCTTGCGCTCTTCCGGCGTGAGAAGTGCCGGATCCTTGTCAGACAGCACCGCAATAGCCGGATAGTCTTCCGTCTGCTGCGCTTCATTCAACAGGCTCATGGAATAGCCAAGCTCTGATGGCAACAGCATGGATTTCCCCTCCCCGGTCTGACTTGAAGATGCCTGACTGGAAGATGCCTGACTGGCTGTTGCCGCCGCGCCATTGGTCGTCATGTTCTGCGAAACAAGTCCGCCTGTCGAAGATGGAGAATCGGCAAAATCCTGATGCGTCGCCGAACAGCCCGCCGCCGCCAACACCATGGCCGCCGCAAGCAGCCTGACAACCGCGCGTCCCTGTTGGTGTTTAACGCCATGAAGAGCAAATTTAGCGTTGCGAGCAGTCACAAGACTTTCCTTTTGAAACGGAGGGCACTCCGGCCAGGAGTGTCAAACAGAACGACCCTACACTATACTATTTGCAAGATCGTTTATATTGCCAACAGGACTGATGAGCAAAATGCAACCCGATGTCGCACCGGTTTGAAAAATAGTTACCGCGATTTGGCTTTTCAAGTCCAGCAGTCATACGGCACCCTTGGGCGGTACGTGGCACAATGGGTTTATTGAATTCCTGTTGGGGATAGGATATCGAACAGCATTCCCGGCAGCTCGCGCCTTTATCCGTCGCGCAGGTTTCGGTATTCATTGTGATTCTTTTGCGCGCAAGATCAACAAGTTGGTGGCTTTTACATGGTGAAGGAAAAGGACGAGGACAAGGACCAGATGGGCCGAGATCCCGAAGACCAGCCTGAAGGTAGCTCCGCAGGTAGCGCAGGGTTCGAACAGGGATTTACCCAGTTCATGATCCAGGACCCTGAGAAATTTGCCACCAATATTGCCCACATCTTCGAGGAAGCAGGCAAGGTTGCCTCTGCCTATTTGCGTCCACGTGAAAGCGGCGTGAACCGCCACACCGTCGACTACGTCAACCAGATGGTCCGCACCTTTGGCGAGGTCACACAGCACTGGACGTCGGACCCCCAGCGAACCTTGGAAGCACAAACCCGCCTGTGGGGACGCTGTCTGGATCTTTGGGGGGCTTCCAGCCGCCGCATGATGGGGGAACAGGTGGACGACATTGCCAGTCCGGCGACCGGGGATCTGCGGTTCGACGATCCCGACTGGCAGACCAACCCTTTCTTCTCCTTCCTCAGACAGCTTTATCTGATTGCCTCCCAGTGGGCGAGTGAAATGGTGGTCGAAGCGGACAGCGTCGACGAACATACGCGACACAAGGCCCTGTTTTACGTCAACCAGATCTTCAACGCTCTTTCGCCCAGCAACTATGTGCTGACCAATCCGACTCTTTTGCGCGAAACGCTGGAAAATAATGGCGAGAATCTTATTCGCGGCATGCAGATGCTGGCGGAGGATATTCAGGCGGGCGGCGGCAACCTGCTCATCCGCCAGACCGATGCTTCCGTATTTCGTCTCGGCGACAATATCGCCGTAACGCCGGGCGAGGTGGTTGCCCAGAATGATATCTGCCAGTTGATCCAGTATGAAGCCCAGACGGAAACGGTCCAGAAAACACCGCTGCTGATCTTCGCGCCATGGATCAACAAATATTATATTCTAGACCTCAACGAGCGCAAAAGCTTCATCCAGTGGTGCGTGCGCCAGGGGCATACGGTTTTTGCCGTTTCATGGGTCAATCCGGACGAGACATTGAAGGACAAGGACTTCGCCGACTATATGCGTGAAGGCATTCTGAGCTCGATCGAGACGGTGCGACAGATTACTGGCGAGGAAAAGGTCAACACGCTCGGCTATTGCGTCGGCGGCACGCTTCTTTCGGCGGCAATGGCCTATCTTGCAGCAAAGGATAGGGACTGGATCAACAGTGCAACACTGATTGCCGCTCAGGTTGATTTTGCGGAAGCGGGCGATCTTAAAGTGTTCATTGACGAAGATCAGCTCGCAGAACTTGAAAAGGTCATGGACCGCCAAGGCTATCTGGATGGGCAATCAATGGCCAATGTCTTCAACATGCTACAGCCCAACGACCTGATATGGCCCTATTTCGTCAACAACTACATGCGCGGACTGGAGCCATTTCCTTTTGACCTGCTGTTCTGGAATCAGGATTCCACTCGCATGACGGCGGCTTGCCATTCCTACTACCTGCGCAAATGCTATCTTGAGAACGCCCTTTCCGATGGCACCATGGAGCTGGACGGCGTCCAGCTTGATCTCGCGTCCATCAAGGCGCCGGTCTATTGCCTTGCTCTCAGGGAAGATCACATCGCCCCTGCCCGCTCGGTCTACAACGGCGCCCGCCTGTTTGGCGGTTCCGTTGACTTCGTCCTTGGCGGCTCGGGTCACATTGCAGGTGTTGTCAATCCACCCGTGCTACAGAAATACCAGTTCTGGCGCGGCGACACTGCAGAAGGCAGTCTCGAGGACTGGCTTGATAAGGCATCGGCCACCCCCGGCTCATGGTGGCCGGATTGGCATGAATGGCTTGTTACCCGCAGCGGGGGCAAAGTCCCTGCACGCCGGATCGGATCATTGGACTTTCCACCGATGGAAAGCGCGCCCGGCACCTATGCGCGCAAGGTCTACTAGGCCAAAGCCCGTCTGTATCGCGACACCATCAGTTTCAAATGAACCCCGAGGGGCACCTGATCTGCGTATCTTTCGGTCGAAAGTCATTCCCATTCCATTCGCAGGATCATCAGCTTAGCGCAAATTCTTGACAAACCGCATCGGTCACCGTGTCTGCTGATTGCCATGTTCAGTTTCATTCAACCGTCATAGACTCGTATTAATACCGACCAGTAAAGCAACGGGATGGCTCCCTTCGACCAAGGGCATCTGAGCCATCCGCCCTGCCTCATTCTGCTGGCAGCGTGCGTCTTGCGTTGTGAATGGGGGCTGGCGTGGCAAAGCTGAGTTATCGAAATATTTCCAAAAGGTTTGGTCAAACGGACGTCCTGAAATCCATTTCCCTTGAAGTGGAAGATGGAGAAATGATCGCCCTGCTCGGCCCTTCAGGCTGCGGCAAGACGACAATGTTGCGCCTGACGGCCGGATTTGAGCGCCCGAACAGCGGCTCGATCCTCATGGGAGACACCGTGCTCTCGGATCAGCGTAGCCATGTGGCTCCGGAAGACCGCAATATGGGCATTGTCTTTCAATCCTACGCCCTGTGGCCGAACATGACCGTTGCCGAAAATATCGCCTATCCGCTCAAGATCAGGCGCTTGCCCGAAAACAAGATAGACGCCATTCTTTTCAATGCACTTGAAACGGTCTCCCTGCTCGATTTTGCCGAAGCCGAACCAGCCACCCTTTCCGGGGGGCAGCGGCAGCGTGTGGCGCTCGCCCGTTGTCTGGTAATGCAGCCGGATGCCGTTTTGCTTGACGAGCCGCTCTCCAATCTCGATGCCCATTTGCGCGAAGTTATGCAGAGCACCTTTGTGCAGTTTCATGAACAGTCCAGAGCAACCATGCTCTATGTTACGCATGATCAGACAGAAGCCATGGCGCTGGCCGACCGGATCGCAGTCATGTTTGACGGCCAGCTGGAACAGGTCGACAAGCCGCAGGATCTCTATCGCAAGCCCAAAACCGAGCGGGTGGCCCGGTTCATTGGCCACAGCTCAATACTTACCGCCTATCTGGAGCAAAAGTCGGACGGCGAGCGGCGCGATGTGGTCATCAATGGTCAGGTTTTCAGCACACGCCAAAGCAACGAGATTGCTCTCATGCCAGAGGCAACGCCAGTAAGCCTGTGCGTCCGGCCCGAACATGTACGGCTGGATCATCAGACCGGCCTTCCGGCCCGCGTTACGTCATCGTCCTATCAGGGGGAACGATATCGGGTAGTGCTGGAAATGAGTGATGGCACGGATGTGGTCGCCTACAGCGAGCACAAGGTCAAACCCGATGAGCTGGTACGTTTCACCTTCGAGAATGCCTGGGCGATGTAGCTTCTTCTCTACATTGGGCAGATCGCTCATGGGCCGTCGAACCCTGCAGATCGCGCATGAGTCCCGCACAAAATATTGCGTCTGGAGGAAGAAACACCCTGTTTCAGGCTTGTCGGCAACCCGCAGTCCAATGAGGCCTTTTGCCGCAGAAAACGGCCAATTTCTTCATCTTTTCAAATATTGTCGGGTTTGGAACGTTTGTATTTAATACACGGCGGCCAAGAAACATTTGCGCATATTGTACGGAAAAATAGCGCCAAAACGAAAAATTCGTCCGTTTTCGACTTTTATGCGCTTGACGCATTCACGCATACCATTTACGCACAGCCCTAGTTCTGCAACATGAATTCTCGGCATCTATTTTCAAGAGAAAAATGGATGATCGGGATTTTTGCGCCTCTTTCGCAAGAATTGAGCTAATATTGCCTGCGTAAATGAGCTTGTACAGAAGTTTATAAAGCAATAGTTCAATGGCGCGTGTACCCCCAAGGTGCAATGCAAAGCGGAGCCGTCGAGCGGAAAGCTCGTCGTCATTACGGATCCTTGCAACGGTCCGGTTTCGAATAAAGACGACGATCTCTCACCTTGGTCCATTTTCATGGACCGAACATGGAGGTCGCGCCCTTAAATAGTGAGGATAAGCGGTTTGGAACAGTCTCAGCATCAATTCGGCCTGTATGACCATAGCTTTGAAAAAAGCAGTTGCGGTGTTGGCTTCTTGACTTACAAATCCGGCGTTCAGACGCATGACGTTCTGCTGAAGGCGAATGAAGCCTTGTGCACCGTGCCCCATCGTGGCGGCATGAGCGCAGAAGGTGTTGGCGATGGCGCTGGTGTTTGTGTCGATTTGTCTCTGTCCTTCTTCCGAAAGATAACCGGTATCCCCACTCTGGAGCTTGGCGAATTTGGCGTCGGCAACTTCTTCCTGCCTGAACTCAAGAAGAACTGGGAAGCAGCAGACAAGCTGATCAAGGATAGCCTTGAGAAGAATGGTCTGCGCATTGTTCTGGTGCGCGATGCGCCGGTCAACAACTCGGTGATCCGCCCTGCCGCTCTCAAATACATGCTGGCCGTGCATCAGGTCGTCTTCGTCAAGGGCGAAGCGATGGATGAAAAAGGGTTTGACCGCAAGATCCATGATGCCCTGATGGCCATCGAGGCCAAGGCCTATCTGGAGCCTTCTCTGAAGGGGCTTTATCCTCTCTCCATGTCTGCACACACGCAGGTCTACAAGGGTCGTCTCAACTCCAACGAGATCATTCCCTACTTCTATGATCTGACGGACGAGGATCACAAGATCCACTCGCTGTTCTTCCATACGCGGTTTTCGACCAACACCGAGCCGCAGCCGTCCATGGCGCAGCCGTTCCGTCTTATGGCGCACAACGGCGAGCTGAACACGGACAAGAAGAACCGTCTGTCAGAAGCCACCATCGCCCAGATGAAGAACCAGCAGATCTACTCGCCTCCGGGCCAATCCGACTCTGCTCGCCTCGACCAGACGCTGGAACGGCGCCTCATCGAAGACGATCTGGATCTGATCACGGCTGTCGTCGCCATGATGCCTCCTGCCTGGGAAAACGACACCCGTTTCCCCGAGGACGTTCGCGTCATGCTTGAGTATTTCTCTCTGTATGAAGAAAAGAACGACGGACCGGCTGCCCTGATCTTCGGCAACGGAACGGTTGTTGGCGCGCGTCTTGACCGTCTTGGCCTGCGTCCGCTGCGGTCTGTTGAAACGAGCGACTATCTGTGTGTCATGTCCGAAGCCGGACAGGTTGATTTTGATCCGGAAAGCATCATTCGTCGCGGCCGCATCGAGGCCGGTGGCATGCTCTATTTCGATCACGCAACCAAGAAGTCCTACACCTCCGACGAAGCTCTCAAGATGCTCGCGTCCAAACGCGACTATCGCGAGCTGCTCGAAAAGGCTCGCAAGAACCTTGAAGACCTGCCTCGGGCAGAAGGCAAGACTGTCGTTTCGCCAAGCTTCACCGACGTGCAGCGGTCTGTGGCCTATGGTCTCAACCAGGAAAGCTTCAAGTTCCTGCTTGACCCGATGATGCTGACCGGCAAGGAAAAGATCTCGGCCATGGGCTACGGCGTAGCCATCAACGCGCTGACCGATCAGGAAGGCGGCATGTCGAAATACTTCTCCCAGCGGTTTGCGCAGGTGACCAACCCGCCGCTTGACAGTATCCGTGAAGCGGACGGCATGACGCTGCGCGTTGCGCTCGGCGCCAAGCCGCACTTCAACCAGGGTGAAACCAAGCAGCTGGTCGTTCAGAGCCCCATTTTGTCCCCTGACGATCTGGCCGCCATTCGTGCTCAGAGTGATGTCGCCATCACCGAAGTGCCGATGGTGTTCGAAGTCGATCACAAGGCATCCAAGCAGAAGGCTCAGGAAGATCTGATTGCGGCTGTTGATCATGTCTGTGATCAGGTGGAACACGCTGCCCGTGAAAAAGGTGGCATCGTCATCCTGTCCGACGCCATGGTCGACGAAAAGCTTGCAGCCATTCCGCTGCCGCTTATGATCTCTGCTGCCAACCAGCGACTGATTGAACAGGGTCTGCGCTTCCGTGTATCTCTGGTTGCCGAGAGCGGCCAGATTGCTTCTGCTCACCAGATAGCGACTTCCCTCGGCTTTGGCGCGTCGGCTGTCATGCCGGTCGTCGTTGAAGCGCGTGCGATGGAATTTGCCAAGGGTGACAAGGCCGCAGCCAAGGCCAACATTGCCAAGTTCATCTATGCAGCCAACAAGTCGCTGATGAAAACCATGGGCAAGGTCGGCCTCTGTACTGCAGAAAGCTACATCGGTGGTGAATTCTTCGAGCCGAACTTCCTCGACACGGACGAGAAGATCCTGAAGCGCTACTTCCCGAACATGAAGAACACGGTTGGTGGTGTGGACTTCGCGTCCGTTGCCAAGAGCGTTGTCGAGTGGCACAAGCGCGCCTGTGAGGTCAAATCCGAAGACGACATTCCGCTGCTCGGTCTGTTCAAGGAGCGCTCGGAAGGCGCCGGTCACACTTATGGCAACATGGCCGTGCGCGGCTTCGTTGAAATGACCGAAGAAAAGATCCAGTCTGAATATGGTGCTCCGCAGGACGGCGACGCCAATGAAGACGACTTGCGTCTTTTGCCGG
Source organism: uncultured Cohaesibacter sp. (assembly GCF_963666525.1). Taxonomy (NCBI): domain Bacteria; kingdom Pseudomonadati; phylum Pseudomonadota; class Alphaproteobacteria; order Hyphomicrobiales; family Cohaesibacteraceae; genus Cohaesibacter; species uncultured Cohaesibacter sp. Next base: position 4,930,693 of record NZ_OY762905.1, on the reverse strand, counting down.
TAGCGCGTCTGAAGGATGCCTATGGCAAGGGATCGGATTCCTATCGCAACACCAGCTTTGCCCGTCGTACCCCGGAAGAGATCGACTCCTTCAAGATCACGCGCAACTATCGCAAGTTCGCGCTTGAACTTGCCAAGGAACGTGAAGCACGCCCGGCTGCGCTGCGTGACGTTCTCGGCTTCCCGACGGACATCAGCTGGGCAGCGACGGCTGAGGAATTCCAGCACGAGCTGTTCAAGCATGACCTCGTGGGCAACAACGAATTCTTCGTGCGCGGCTTGCGTGTTCATCACAACAAGGATGACAGTTTCACGGTCTTCTTCGCCAGCAAATACACGCACGAAAGGCTGGTGGCCCTGTCGATTGCGCTCAAGAACCAATTCGGCGACGAGCTGCTTTCGATGAAGACCGAAGGCGAGAACATTCACATCACCGCCAAGGGGCTGGCCCATTACTATCTGGCCAACCACCGTCGCCCCTATGGCAAGCTGCCGTTGAACAAGGTTCAGCCAGCCCATGAAATCACCGCGATGCTCGCATCCGGTGCTATGTCCCATGGCGCGCTTGTTGCGCCTGCCCATGAGGCCGTGGCTCATGGCGCCAACATGGTTGGTGCCTTCTCCAACTCTGGTGAAGGTGGCGAACACTATTCACGATACGGCACGATCCGTTCCTCGAGCATCAAGCAGCTTGCTTCCGGTCGTTTCGGTGTCTGGACCGGCTATCTTGCCGACCCGACCCTCGAAGAGATCGAGATCAAGATTGCTCAGGGTGCAAAGCCTGGTGAAGGTGGTCAGTTGCCTGGCAAGAAGGTGACGGTCGAAATCGCGGCTGCCCGTGGTGGCACGCCGGGGGTCGAACTCATCTCGCCTCCTCCGCATCATGACACCTATTCCATCGAGGATTTGGCTCAGCTCATCCACGATGCCAAGGCGGCGCGCGTGCGCGTCATCGTCAAGCTGGTGTCGTCCGAAGGGATTGGCACGATCGCGGTTGGCGTTGCCAAGGCTGGCGCCGATGTCATCAACATCGCCGGCAACTCCGGTGGCACCGGGGCTGCGGCTGTGACCTCGCTCAAGAACACCGGTCGTGCGGCGGAAATCGGCCTTGCCGAAGTCCATCAGGCTCTCTGTGTCAACGGCTTGCGTGACAAGGTCATCCTGCGTTGTTCCGGTGCTCACCAGACCGCATCCGACGTCATCAAGTCTTGCCTTCTCGGCGGCGACAGCTTCGAGTTTGGCACCACGGCCCTGATGATGCTCAAGTGCGTGATGGCCAAGAACTGCAACATCAAGTGCCCGGCCGGCTTGACGACGAACTCGGAAGTGTTCGACGGCGACCCGCGTGCGCTCGGTCAGTATCTTATGAACATAGCCCATGAATGCCGCGAGATCCTTGCGAACCTCGGCTTCAAGAGCATGCGCGAGGCCCGTGGCCGGTCCGACTATCTGCATCTGATCAAGCATCCAAGCGCGATCGGCCAGATGGATCTGAGAAAGATGCTGAAGCTTGTGGAAGAGGTTCATATCAAGGAACCGGTCTATCTCGAAGCTCACTATGAGATCGATGACATGCTCTTGAAGGAATTCAAGAACAAGGCCGTTCAGCGGCATCACCGCAACGCCAAGCTCGTCGTCGAGAAGAAACTCGACAACCGCAACAAGACGGTTGGCGGCCAGTTCGCCATCGATATTGAGCGCATGCTTCAGCACGAGATCTCGGAAAAGCATGTAAAATCCATGCCGATGGTCTACACCGATGACCGCGGCCGCAACATGCTGAAGCCGGAAACGCTGGAAATCCACACGCATGGTTCCGCTGGCCAGTCCTATGCGGCCTTCTGCAACTCCGGCATGGTCTTCCATCATGTGGGAACCTGCAACGACGGCGTCGGCAAAGGTGCATCTGGTGGCTATATCGCCATTCATACGCCGGGTGGCGGCTCCGAAGAGAACGTGTTGATCGGCAACTTTGCACTGTTCGGCGCCTGCGGGGCTTCGCTGTTCGTCGAGGGCGGCGCCGGTGACCGTTTCGGGGTTCGTAACTCCGGCGCAACGGCTGTTGTCGAAGGTGTTGGCGACTTCTGTGGTGAATACATGACCAACGGCGCCATCATGAACCTTGGCGGCTTCGGAAAGGGCTTCTGTAACGGTATGTCCGGTGGCGTTGCCTACCAGTATGACCCATACGACAAGCTGGAATCGCTCTATAGCCATGACTCGGTCAAACTGCACCGTCTTGATGGTGACAATGACCGCGCTAAGCTGCACAAACTGGCAGTTCAGCGTCTGCTGCGTCATCACGTCAAGTTCACCGGCTCGAAGAAAGGCAAATTCCTGCTCGAGAACTTCGAGACGGAAATCGGCAACTTCAAGTTTGCTACCCCGCTGGCACTTGAGACCTATCAGAACTACGAAGCCATTCTGAAGGCCAACCCGCGCAAGGAACTGACGGAAGAACTTGCCAATGCTCTGGTTTCCTACCAGATCCGCAAGTTCAAACTGGCCTATCGCGATGGCAAGGTGATTGCTGGCGGCATCATTCCAACGCAGGGTGAGACCGACACCAAGCTGATGTATGAGCTGATCAACAACTTCACTGTGATCAACATGGCTCAGCAGATCGTCAAGACCCGCTATCGCGGCGAAGAGATCGATGCAGCAACGCTCAACGTCGGCGTCCGGAAGCTGATCCTCACCGAGGACTTCAACCTGATGACCAAGCTGTCGAACATCGCAAAGCAGGCTCTGGCCGACTATTCCGACATGGAACTGGCCGTCCTTGTGTCTGACAAGCGCATGAAAGACTACAAGGTCGCATTGTCCAACCGGAACGTACGCCTGATGGACTCCATCGGCACTTACGGCTGGATCCTGCTTCAGGATCGATTGAACCGCAAAGCCATGGGCGCGTTGCCGGACTTCGAGGCACTGTTTGCCGCAACGTCCAGCCAGGAACTGGTCAAGCAGGTGTCCTAGACACCTGCTTTCCAAGACGTCCTTTCGATAGCAATTCCAATTGACGGATCAAAGAGAGATGACCATACCTTTCCTTCCTGCAGACGCCCCCTTCTCTGAGGACCAGAAGTCCTGGCTCGCCGGCTTTTATGCGGGCCTGCACACCCAGATGCTTGTCGGCAGAAAGTCACAGACCGCAGAATCCAAATCGACCATCACTGCCAACATTCTCTACGGCACCCAGACTGGCAACTCCGAAGGGCTGGCAGAAGACTTCGGTGCTGCCCTGCGCGCCGATGGCATCAACGCTGTTGTAGCTTCGCTTGATGAAGTCGAGGTCGAGGCTCTGGTCGACATGCATTATGTCTTCCTGATCACCTCCACCTATGGCGAAGGCGAGATGCCGGACAATGCCCAGATGTTCTGGGATGCCCTCAAGGGCTCCGACGCCCCACGCCTTGAACACTTGCACTTTGCCGTTCTGGCTCTTGGGGATACGGCCTATGATGGCTTCTGCGAGGCTGGCAAACAATTCGACCTGCGCTTCGAGCAGCTGGGGGCCAAGCGGTTGACCACCCGTGTCGACTGCGACGTGGACTATGAAGAAAGCGCCGAAGGCTGGATGACGTCTTCACGCGATGAGCTTGCAAAACTCAACCCGGAAGGAGGCGACGGCAAACTTGCCGAGGCCGCATCCGTTGGCACCAAAGCGAAGTCCAAGTGGTCGCGCAAAAACCCGTTTGAAGCGCCTGTCACGGTAAACCATCTGCTCTCCGGCGAAGGCTCTGCCAAGGAAATCCGGCATTACGAGTTCGATCTGTCCAATGACGGTCCGACCTACGAAGCTGGCGACGCGCTCAACGTCATCCCGACCAACGACCCTGCCCTCGTTGCCGACTGGCTCGCCTATCTCGGCGCTTCCGGCGATACGGCCGTTGCCGGCAAGGATGTTTCACTCGAAGAACTGCTGTTCAGCCAGCTTGAAATCTCGACGCCTTCCAGCGAGTTCATCAAGGCGATCTCCGACCGCTCCGATGACGAGCATCTCAAGCATATCGTCGATTTCAACGACAAGGAAGCCATGGAAGCCTATCTGTGGTCCAAGGATGCACTGGACATCGCCCGACTGCATCCCAAGGCGAAATTCTCTGTCGCTGAACTGATCGGGATGTTCAAGCCGCTTCAGCATCGGGCCTATTCCATTTCGTCCAGTTCCAAAATGCACGAAAGCAGCGTTCATCTGACCGTTGCGTCCGTTCGCTATGAAAGCCACGGCCGCAAGCACGGCGGTGTCGCCTCCTGCTTCCTCGCCGATCGTGTCGGTCAGGAAAAGGCACGTGTGTTCATCTCCCCGAACAAGAGCTTCCGCGTTCCCGAGAACAACGACGTTCCGATGATAATGGTTGGTCCGGGCACGGGCATTGCGCCTTTCCGAGCTTTCCTGCAGGAACGTCAGGCCATCGGAGCCAAGGGCTTCAACTGGCTGTTCTTCGGTGATCAGCACGAGAAGACCGATTTCATTTACAAGGATGAACTGGCCAAGATGCAGGCTGACGGCGTGCTCAACCGGCTCGACCTTGCCTTCTCCCGCGATCAGGCCCAGAAGATCTACGTCCAGACCCGCATGAAGGAAAACGGCAAGGAGCTTTATGCCGCCTTGCAAGAAGGCGGTCATTTCTACGTTTGTGGTGATGCCTCTCGCATGGCCAAGGACGTTGATCGGGCGCTGCATGCGGTCATATCCGATCAGGCTGGCCTGAGCGATGACGGCGCAATGGACTACGTCAATCAGCTCAAGAAGGAAAAGCGCTACGTGCGTGACGTCTATTGATGCCACACCGACAGCCAAAGACATCAAGCCAGCCCCAATGGGCTGGCTTTTTTTGTCCAGGTGGAGAGCGGATCATACATGTGAACAGATTGTCCGGCCCGCTTTTCAATCGTATACTTCAGGCATCCGGAAGATAAGGACCATGTGTCGCTTCGCTGGGAGGATCTGAAATGACATTGAAAACTGCACTTTTTTCGCTAACGGTTGCTGCCGGTGTCACATTGATTTCACCTCTGGTTTCAGGGGCTGGTCTTGTACAGGAGGCACACGCCCAGGCCTATCAAAACATGACATGCGGTGAGCTTTGGTATGCACGCAATGCCATCTATGCGCAGCAGGGCTACTGCTTCAAGACCGCTCGCGCAAGGCAGACGTTCGGGCCCCGCTGCTATGCTCCCTGGGGTCGTTTGACCCCGCGCCAACAGCAACGCGTTGACGCAATCATCTATTGGGAAAGACAATATGGTTGCCGTTGACTGCGCACTTTGCTGCAGCCTGTTGCAATGACATGCTCATCTGAATGAAAAAGCCCGCGGAGATCACCGGCGGGCTTTTGCTTTGAATGCAGATGTGAATGTCAGGCCTCAGCCCGATCATGGCTGACGCTATTCGTTGAGGCTTCTGCCATTCTCACGCATCATGCTGGCGACGGCATCAAATGCAGGATCCTTGGGTAGCTCTTCCAACTCCAGAGCGCACTTGCGACGCCAGTTCGGATGTTGATCAATCGTTCCGGGCAGATTCTGGGCCTCTTCTTGCGCCAGAATATCATCAAGCTGAACCGCAATCATGGCGACAGGCGAACTGGCCAGCGCCGAATGAATTGTCGTAAACAGGTGATCAAAGCTCAAATCACCGTGGGTCGAAGCATCCGGATCAAGGGTTGCAAGAGCCTTGACTTCCTGTTGTCGATATTCAAGAGCGCTCTCAGAAGGGACTTCAAGGCCACGAATCCGATCGCGCCATTTGATATCGCAGCCTGAAATGAAGCCTTTCAAGGTCGGAGTATCATGTGTGCTAAAGCCAGCCAGGCTGAATTCGCGCAGTTCGTTCGGGTGCTTGAAGGTGCCATCGGCCCATTTTTCATATTGAAGCACTGAATAGCCATAGACACCGTGGGATTGGACCGCTTCCCGGAACCCTTCCGGGACGAGACCGAGGTCTTCGCCGATGACTGCCGTTTGCGAGGCATCCGCCTCGATCGACAGGATGGCAAGGAAGACATCAAGCGGCTGGGACACATAGGCGCCCGGAATGCCACCGTCTGGAATCCAGAAGCTGCGGTTGAGACCAAGGACATGATCCACGCGCAGCACGCCCGCATAGGCCATCGCCGAGCGATAGATATTGCGAAGTGACTTGTATTTGTTCGCAGCCAGCTTTTTGGGCGCATAGGCGACGAGTCCCCAGTTCTGGCCATCAGGCCCGAGCTGATCAGGCGGCGCCCCCAGTGATACGCCCTGCGCGACACTGTCATGTTCGCACCAGCTTTCTCCCCCGCCGCGACGAGCCCCGACAGCAAGGTCGAGATAAAGGCCAAGCCCCTTCTCGCCCCTCGCCCTTTGCTGCGCGTCACCGAGCTGTACGCTGGCAATCCACTGCAGCCAGATGTGGAAGTCGATGCGCGCGGCAAAGCGCTCTCTGGCTTCCTTGATGGCATCCTCATGCCGGTCACGATAAGGAACCGGCCAACGATGCCAATCGGTGCCATATTGGTCGGAAATCGCTTCGTAGAGCGCGAAGCGTTCGAGATAGGATCCCCTCGACGCCCTAAAGGCTTTCAGGGCGCCTTTCGATTCCGAGCCAGCGTGGATCAGGAACAGGGAATAGAGATCGCGCAGCGCTGCATTGTGGCAAATCCGGTGATCATTGTAGCGCAGCTGCTCACTGGCTCTAAGCTCGGTCCACTGGGTTTCCACGGCCTGCAAAAGGGCATGAACTTCAGGCAGATCCGGCATGCCGCTGAACTGGTCGAGTGCAATGTGCTGGGTGTTGATGAAACCACGATGGGTCGGGGAATAGGGACTGATGGCGTAAGGATCGGTAAAACCGAGAGCGTGCACCGGATTGATGCCGACAAAGGCTCCACCCAGCTGACCGACATATTCAGAGAATCGGGCAAGATCCTCGAAATCGCCGAGACCGGAGTTTCGGCTGGAACGGAAGCCATAGAGTGGAGCCGTCACGCCCCAGACCCGGCTTTTGCCAATCAGATCCTCAATGGACGGAGCTCGCAGCGGCGCAGTTATGATGGTCACTGTCTCGATACGGCCGCCGACCTCACACACCAGTTCGTGGATACCTGACGGCAATGGTGGCAACGAGATATGTGTATCAGCAATCCCACTGAGGGCACTGGACGGATATTGAGAGCGAACCTCGGCCGACAGCCCTTCGTCCAATTCGATATGCCAACGGGCTCCAAGACCGAAATTGCACTGATAGTCAAAACCGGTGCCGGTGATCAGCTCGCGGGGAAACCATCTTTCCTTTTCCGCTTCCACATGGTCGCGCAGCGCTTCATCGACGGCAGCCTCATTGTCGAGATGCAGTCCGTTGGCCTTCAGAAAGGCCAGCTGTGTTTCAACAGACGTCTGAACCAGGTTCCCGTCGAAGTCGTTGTAGGCGGTGTGTATTCCAAAAAAGCCCGCCAGAGCATTCAGCTTGTCTTGATTCATGACTTAGCAGTATCCGATTCCAGGATGAGCGCGACGACAGAAGACCCTGAAACTTCAGTGGTTTCCTGATTGGTTTCAAGGCTGGGATATTGAGTTTGTTGCGAAGTATCCAAAGCCCGGACCCAACGGAACCCTTCCGGACAGGCTGGCATGACAACGCTGGCAGCCACATTGCTGCGGTTGAACACGATGAAAACGACATCATTGTCCTTCTCATAGGAAGGCACCTCGGCCGAACAACGCAGGGTCAGGCAGAAGCTGGACAGACTCGGGTCACGCCACTGCAGCGAAAACCCGCCGAAATCCGTCCATTCCACGTCACGCAGGTCATCCTGCTGGCGCTTGGCTCCATGCAGAAAACGATCCTGCCGCAAGGCCTTGTGATCTCGACGGAACTTGCTGAGATAGGCCACGAACTCCTTCAACTCGTTGTCGGCCTTGTCCCAGCTGACCCAACCAATCTCATTGTCCTGACAATAGGCATTGTTGTTGCCCTGTTGGCTGTTGGCGATCTCGTCACCGGCAAGCAGCATCGGTGTGCCCTGACTGAGGAACAGGGTGGCAAGAAAATTGCGCTGGCGGCGGACGCGGCGCGCCCGAATGACCGGATCCTTGGTATCGCCTTCAGCCCCGCAATTGTCACTATGGTTGGCACCGTGGCCATCCATGTTGTTTTCGCCATTGGGCAGATTGTGACGATTGTTGTAGCGCGTGATGTCCGCCAGCGTGAACCCGTCGTGGGCCGAGATGAAATTCACAGAAGACCATGCACGACGCCCTGCTCGATCGAACTTGTCAGCCGAGCCGAGAAGACGCGAGGCGAGGTCTGGCGTGGTCTGTGGTTCACCCTTCCAGTATTTGCGGGTCGTATCACGATAGCTGTCGTTCCATTCAGAGAACTCGGGCGGGAAGCCACCCAGGCGATAGCCGCCGGGGCCGATATCCCACGGCTCGGCAATGAGTCGCACTGTGGACAGGATCGGGTCCTGCCGGATGGCATCAAGGAACCCGCCATAAAGATCGAAGCCGTAGTCTTCACGGCAGACCGTAGTCGCAAGGTCGAAGCGGAAGCCGTCAACGCCCATGCAGAGCACCCAGTACCGCAAGGAGTCAAGCACCATGCGCAGGACGAATGGATGGGAAACGTTGACCGTGTTGCCACAGCCGGTGTCATTGACATAGTAGCGTGGCTGACCGGCAATCAGACGATAATAGGATGCATTGTCGAGGCCGCGGAAACACAGCGTAGGGCCGTTCTGATCGCCTTCTGCCGTGTGGTTGAAAACCACGTCCATGTAGACCTGGATACCGGCTGCCTTGAGCTTTTGAACCATAGCGCGGAAGCCGATGATCCCGTCCGGTCCCAGATAGCGTGGTTCCAGCGCGAAGAAGCCGATCGAATTGTAGCCCCAGTAGTTGACCAGATTCTTGTCGAGCAGAAACTCGTCATCCAGAAAATGATGAACAGGCATCAACTCCACGGCTCGAACGTTGAGCGACAAAAGGTGATCGATCATCGCATCGCTGGCGATCGCTTCATAGGTGCCCCTAAGGCCTTCCGGAATATCCGGATGCAACTTGGTAAGCCCCTTGGCGTGCGCCTCATAGATGAGGTCACGACCATCCATGATCGGCGCTTCGGTTTTCAGGAATTCGTTGAGCGACGGATCGGACACCACTGACTTTGGCACACAGGAAGCACTGTCAGCTGCGCCAAAAGTAAGGTCCCCGCCAGAGGCCCCCTTCTGATAGCCGAACAGCGTGGCCGACGGCGTCCATTTACCAAAAATCTCGCGCGTATAGGGATCCAGCAACAGTTTGTTGGAATTGAAACGATGTCCCTGCTCCGGAGCATAGATCCCGTGGGCCCGGTAGCCGTAGAGCTTTCCGGGCTTCAGCCCCTCCAGATAGCCGTGCCAAACAGGACCTGTCCTCTCCGGCAGGGAGATGCGGTCGACTTCCTTGGTCCCGTCATCTGAGAACAGGCACAGATCAATCTGGCTTGCATTCGCCGAGAAGACTGCGAAGTTGGTGCCTTCTCCGTCAAAAAAGGCACCGAGTCTGTAAGGCGTTCCGTGCGAGGTTCTATATTTCATCAATGATCGGTCCTACAGGGCACAGCCATCTATTGTACCAGCGACTGGTAGAGTTCTTCGTAGAGCTTGGCCGATTGATCCCACCCGACTTCTGCGATCATCGCGCGGCGTATCATCGATTTCCATTTCTTGTTGTCGGTGAACAGGTCACAGGTTTTGTGAACCGCCATTTCCAAGGCTTCCACCGTGGATGGTGAATACTGAATGCCGGTTGCACATTTGGTGGCCAGAGCCGCCGCATTCGCGTCAACAACGGTATCGGCAAGACCGCCCGTACGGGAAACAACGGGAATTGTGCCATATCGCAGCGCATAGAGCTGGGTCAGACCGCAAGGCTCAAAGCGTGACGGCACGAGAAGGGCATCGACGCCACCCTGAATCTGATGGGCCAGCTCTTCGTTGTAGCCGATCTCAACGGCCACATGATCAGGTGCATATGCCGCGGCTGCGAGATAAGCATCTTCCAGCTTTTTGTCGCCATTGCCTAGTACCACAAGACGTGCATTGCGCTCGATCAGGGTGGGAATGACTTCCAGCAGCAGATCGAGGCCCTTCTGGGTCGTCAATCGGGAGACAACACCAAACAGCGGCGCCTCGGGATTGCTGACAAGATTGAATTTCTCTTCCAGCCACTGACGATTGGCAGCTTTGCGCTTGAGGCTCTTGGGACTGTAGGTTTTCAAAAGAGCCGGATCTTCCTGCGGGTCCCAGACCGTAAGGTCGATGCCATTCAGAATACCCGAAAGGTCCTGCTTCCTGCTTCTGAGCAAGCCTTCCAGACCCATTCCGAACTCTGGCGTCAACAGCTCGGTAGCATAGGTCGGGCTGACCGTGGTGATCTTGTCGGCAAAGGCCAAACCGCCCTTGAGGAACCCGGCATGACCCCAATATTCGAAACCATCCGGATTGAACATGCCCTCGGACAAGCCGAGCGTCTGGACGACACTGCCATCGAACAGACCCTGGAAAGCAATATTATGGATCGTGATGACGGTTGGTGGAGCCTGTCGCCCGGACTGCTTCATGTAGACTGGAACAAGCCCGGCCTGCCAGTCATGGACATGAACCAGATCAGGCTTCCAGCCGCCAATGCCGTCTAGCCCAATCTTGGCGCCGATGAGTGAGAGGGCGCCGAACCGGACAGGATTATCCTCCCAGTCGAACCCGTCTTCATCAAGGTAGAGGGTGCCTTTTCTGTCGTACAAATGGGGCGCATCCAACAAGAGAAGGTTGAGCCCCTTGGCCCGCACCGAATAGACGCGGGCCGGGCCTCCGAAGAGATCTTCCAATTCCAGAAGAACATCGCCATGCTTGAGCCAGCCACTCACATCGGGGTAAGCAGGCAAAAGAATTTTGATCGTATGACCAAGATGTTCAAGAGCCTTTGGCACGGAGCCGATAACATCGGCCAGGCCGCCGGTTTTCACGAATGGTGAGCATTCGGAAGCAACAAAAAGTACGTTCATCTAAAGGTCCAGTTTGTCGATCATCGACTGCGTAATCAGACAGATACCCTTTTCGGTGCGGCGGAACCGCTTGGCATCCAGTTCAGGGTCTTCACCAACGACCAGACCAGCAGGGATTTTGACATCACGATCGATGACCACATCCTTGAGCCGGGCTTCCCGATTGATCTCTGCGTATGGAAGCGCAACAACGCCGCTCATCTTCGAGAAGGAATGGGCCTTCACGCCAGTAAACAGCAGACACCGGTTCAGTGACGAACCGGAGATGATGCAACCACCCGAGACCATGGACGAAACGGCCTGACCGCGGCGCCCTTCTTCGTCGTGGATGAACTTGGCTGGCGGGGTCAGTTCCTGATGTGTCCAGATTGGCCAGTCATTATCATAGATGTCGAGTTCCGGAATAAAGTCGGTCAAATCGATATTGGCTTCCCAGAAAGCATCAATCGTGCCCACATCGCGCCAGTAAGGCTTGATTTCAAGACCCGACCGGATGCACGAGCGGCTGAACGGGTGAGCAACAGCCTTGCCCTCCTTGACCAGCTTGGGAATGATGTCCTTGCCGAAGTCATGATGGGTGTCAGGATTGAGCGCTTCTTCCTTGAGGATCTCATAAAGGAACTTGGCTTCAAAGACATAGATACCCATGGAAGCAAGAGCGCGGGTCGGATCGTTGGGCATTGCTGGCGGGTTGGCCGGCTTTTCGACAAATTCGAGAATCCGATCATTCTTGTCGACCTTCATGACACCAAACGCGCTGGCGTCGGCCAGGGGCACTTCGATGGAACCAACGGTTACGTCGGCCCCGGTCTCGACATGCTGGCGGACCATGAGGGCATAGTCCTGCTTGTAGATATGGTCGCCGGCGAGAATGACGATATATTTTGGTCCGTAGCTCTCCAGAATATCGAGGTTCTGATAGATGGCATCGGATGTGCCCTGATACCAAGCTTCATCATTCATGCGCTGGGAAGCGGGAAGGATGTCGAGAAACTCGTTACGTTCTTCCCTGAGGAAGCTCCAGCCGCGTTGCAGGTGGCGGATGAGGCTGTGGGCCTTGTACTGGGTGGCAACACCAATGCGGCGAATACCGGAGTTCACGGCGTTGGAAAGAGCAAAGTCGATGATACGGCTCTTGCCGCCAAAATACATGGCGGGCTTGGAGCGCTTTTCGGTCAACTCCTGCAGACGGCTGCCCTTGCCCCCCGCCAGGATAAATGCCATCGACTGATTGGCAAGTCTGGAAGTTTCACGATCAAGTTTCATAGAATGCTCTCCCCACTATCACTTGTGTTCATGTCCTCAAATCCTGTTCACGCCTGCTCCAGTTGAAAATAGAGCGTGGAAAGCGGTGGCAATGTCAGTGACAAAGAAACCTCTCTCTCATGCGAGGGGATGTCTTCGGTCACGGATGCGCCAAGGTTGCCGCGTCCTCCTCCAGCGTAAAGGCTTGAATCAGTATTGAGAATTTCTACCCAACGCCCGGCTTTCGGAACACCCAGACGGTAGTTCTGACGTTCGACCGGGGTCATGTTGCTGACGATGAGAACCGGGGCGTCGCCCTCGTCTCCATAACGGATCCAGGCAAAGACCGAGTTCTCGGCCGAATGGCATTCAATCCATTCAAAGCCACGCGGCTTGCAATCATATTTATGAAGGGCGGGCACTTCTCGGTAGACCCGGTTCAGATCTCGCACGAGCGACTGCACGCCGCGCTGGAAATCATATTGCAGCAGATGCCAATCAAGGCTCTGGGTGTGATCCCACTCCTCGCCCTGCGCAAATTCGCCCCCCATGAACAGCAGCTTCTTGCCCGGATGACCCCACATATAGCCGTAATAGGCCCTGAGGTTGGCAAACTGGTCCGCCGGATAACCCGGCATGCGGCTGAGGAGCGATCCCTTACCGTGAACAACCTCGTCATGGCTCAACGGAAGAATGTAATTTTCCGAATAGGCATAATGCATGCCGAAGGTCATATCGTGGTGATGGTATTTGCGATGCACCGGTTCATGGGACATGTAGCGCAGGGTATCATTCATCCAGCCCATGTTCCATTTGTAGCCAAAGCCAAGCCCGCCATGATTGGTGGGAGCGCTGACACCGGGGAAGGCTGTCGATTCTTCTGCGATGGTCACGATGCCCTGAGCTTCACGATAGGCCGTGATGTTCATGCTGCGCAGGAAGTCGATCGCCTCGTAGTTCTCGCGGCCGCCATCCTTGTTCGGGATCCACTCGCCTTCCTTGCGGGAATAGTCACGATAGAGCATTGACGCAACGGCATCAACGCGCAGACCATCGACATGGTGCTCCTTGAGCCAGTAGAGCGCGTTGGCCGACAGGAAGTTAGCCACCTCGCGACGCCCATAGTTATAGACCAGCGTATTCCAATCCGGATGGAACCCTTCGCGGCGATCCTCATGCTCATAAAGCGCAGTACCATCGAAGCGCGCCAGACCATGAGCGTCTTCAGGAAAGTGCCCCGGTACCCAGTCGATCAACACCCCGATACCAGCTGCGTGGAACGCTTCCACCATGCCGCGGAATTCCTCCAGCGTACCGTGACGAATGGTGGGGGCAAACAGGCCAACCGGCTGATATCCCCAGGAACCATCAAACGGATATTCGGAGATCGGCATCAACTCGACATGGGTAAAGCCCATATCCTTGACGTAATCGACCAACTGCTGGGAAAGCTCATAATAGGACAGTGGGCGATTGCCCTCGTCCTGCACCTTACGCCAGGACCCCAGATGAACTTCGTAAATGGAAATCGGCTTGTTGATCCCGGTACTTTCGGCGCGGGTTTTCATCCATTCGCCGTCGTTCCAGGAATGGCCGTCAAGCTTGCGGACAATCGAGGCGGTACGCGGTGCGTGCTCGGAACCGAACCCGACCGGATCGGCCTTCAACGGCAGCAACTGGCCCTGTCTGTTCAGCAACTCGTACTTGTAGGCTTCACCTTCCGAAACGCCGGGAATGAAGATTTCCCAAACCCCGGTCACGCCACGCGGCCGCATCAGATGGCGTCTGCCATCCCAGTTGTTCCAGTTGCCAACAACCGAAGCGCGTCGGGCATTCGGAGCCCAGACTGCAAAGTGCGTCCCGGCAACCCCTTCGTGGGTCATCACATGCGCACCAAGAACCTTCCAGAGCGCCTGATGGGTCCCCTCACCCAACAGATACTCGTCAAGCTCGCCAATGACCGGCCCGAAACGATAAGGGTCTTCCTGAAGCCAGACATGATCGCCGCGGGTGACCCGCAACTTGTAGGCAAAACGTTCGGTTCGGTTGTCAATCGGCTTGGCAAACAGATCGGGTGCAAAATCATCCCGTTCGAGTTCAGCGATCACACCGCCGGTTTCATAGTCGATGACTTCAATTTCCGATGCACCAGGAACAAAGGCTCGCACAATGAGCTTGCCCTCCCATTCCTGCAAACCCAATAGAGAAAATGGATTGCTGTGAATGCCGTCCTGAATGGACTGGGCATCGCGTCGTGAGGTATATGATGTCATAGCCCTGCTCCCCCTTTGTGTATTTTTACGCTAGAGCATGTGATCCGCAAATGGAACAGCCAGAAAGGTCGTATCCCTTTGTTTTTTTAACCTAGAATTTCATATGCCCTATTTGTCGCAGTGCTTGATATTCTTTTTAAAAATCGGATTTCCATAACAACTCTAGATTTCCGGCGGCACCAGCTTCAAGGCGCCGCCGGTTGACTTGAAACAATCAGCGTTCGTAAAGGGATTTGGTATCCCAGATATCCTTGGCGTAGCCTTTGATCGTGCGATCAGACGAGAACCAGCCCATGTTGGCAGTGTTCAGGATGGCCTTGCGCGTCCAGTCCTTGGTATTGAGATAGTCCTTGTCGATCTTGCGCTGGGTTTCGAAATAGTCGTCGAAATCGCAGGTGACGAGGAAGTAGTCGCTCTCATACATCATCTGGACGATGGAACCATACCGGTGCGGCTCGCTAGGCGAGAATACGCCACTGGCGATCTGGTTGAGCACGCGGTAGAGTCGCGGGCTTGCCTCGATGGCCCGGCGGGAATAGTCCGGCTGGGTGCGGCGCTCGAAGGCTTCTTCTGCGGTAAGACCGAACAGATAGAAATTCTCAGCCCCGACATGTTCTCGGATTTCCACGTTTGCCCCATCGAGCGTGCCGACGGTCAAGGCACCATTGAGCGCAAACTTCATGTTGCCGGTACCGGACGCCTCCTTGCCCGCTGTCGAAATCTGCTCGGACAAATCGGCTGCCGGCATCAGAACCTCTGCCATGGAAACATTGTAGTTTTCCGGAAAGATGATCTGAAGATAGTCCTTGGTTACCGGGTCCTTGTTGACCACCGCAGCGACATCGTTGATCAGGTGAATGATCTTCTTGGCCACTTCGTAACCGGGAGCCGCCTTGCCGCCGAAGACCTTGACACGCGGTGTCCAGTCCTTCTTCGGATTTTCCTTGATCTCGTTCCAGTAGGCTACTGCCTCGAACAGGTTCATCAGCTGACGTTTGTACTCATGGATACGCTTGACCTGAATGTCGAGCATTGCGTTGGGGTCGATATTGACCTCGTGCCGCTCGGACAGCCAGTTGATGAAACGTTTTTTGTTCGCGAGTTTTGCCTTGTGGAACTCCTCCTGGAAAGCAGCATCATCGGCATAGACGTTGAGGCGCTCGAGTTGCTCCAGATCGTCCGGCCATTCGATGCCAATGGAGGAATTGATAAGGTCGCGCAACGGCTTGTTGCAGTCATACAGCCAACGGCGCGGCGTGATGCCGTTGGTCTCGTTGATGATCCGCTTCGGATAGACCTGATGCAGATCGCGGAAGACCGTCTCCTTGACAAGTTCCGTATGCAGGGCAGACACGCCGTTGACGTGGGTGGCCATGATAAAGGCCAGCTCGCCCATATTGACGTTGCCGTTGTGGATGATGCGGATATCGGAACCGGTCTGCTTGAGGTGCTGGTCCTGAATGATCTCGATGATGCGATAGTGACGCGGCAGGATCCGGGCAAACAGATGCTCCGGCCACCGTTCCAGAGCTTCCGGCAGAAGCGTGTGATTGGTATAGCCAAGGCACTTTCTGGCGATATCGATGGCTTCATAGATCTCGATGCCATGAATGTCGGTCAGCAAGCGAACGAGTTCCGGACCGGCGATGGCCGGATGGGTATCGTTGAGCTGAATCGCGGCCTTCTTCGGCAGGTCGCGCAAGTCGTCATTGGTCGAGCGATAGCGACGGATCAGATCCTGAATGGAAGCCGAGGTGAAGAAATATTCCTGCTTGAGACGCAGCTCCTTGCCGGTCTCGGTGGTGTCGTCAGGATAGAGAACACGGGAAATGGTTCTGGCCAGAGCCTCTGGCGCGCTTGCTGCTAGGAAATCGCCGCGGTTGAAGCTCTCAAGGTCGAAGGCTCGGGTCGGTTTTGCAGACCAGAGGCGCAATGTGTTGCACCATTTGGCCTGCCAACCAAGCGCGGGCGCATCATAGGCCTGGGCCTTTACTGTCTCGGCCGGATACCAGACGGCGCGACCGTCAGATTCACTGACATGGCCGCCGAAGGCGATGATATAGGCCACTTCCGGACGTTCGAATTCCCAGACGTTGCGTTGGGCAAGCCAACCTTCCGCGGTTTCGACCTGAGCGCCATTTTCAAAATGCTGCTCGAACAGACCATGTTCATAGCGAATACCATAGCCGTGGGCGGGAATGCCCAAGGTGGCAAGCGAGTCAAGGAAGCAGGCTGCCAGACGGCCCAGACCGCCATTACCGAGGGCAGCATCGGGTTCGTTGGCAACGATGGCGTTGTAATCCTGCCCCAATTCACGCATCGTTTCGCGGGCGACATCTTCGAAACCGAGGTTGATCGCAACGTCTTCAATCAGGCGGCCGATCAGGAATTCCATGGATAGATAGTAGACTCGTTTTGCGTTGCTGTCGTACGTCTTGCGCGTACTGTCAAACCAAGGATCAACAACAATGTCGCGCAGGGCCAAGGAAAGAGACATCCGCCAGTCGTATGGCGTTGCATGTCCCTGATCCTTCCCCAAAGAATATTTGAGGTGTCGCAGAACTTCTTGTTTTAGCTTGATTTGAAAAATCTTTGTGTTCATGAGCCCGAACGTCCAGTTGAAAAGGTGCCATTGGCGAAAATGGAGGCTGCCCTCCATATGACAGTATGCAATCCCTGCAGTTTATGTCGCAGTTATGCTTTATAAAACGCAAACACAAACTCTCTTAATCGGCCGATATGTCAAAAAGGTATATATGCCGCATGTTTTCCACGATAGCCATTCTGAACTTCCCTTTGCCGCTTATCCCTCATGATTGATTGGGACTTGGAAAAAGACAAGCGGAGAGAAAGAAAGCGTGTCAAAGTGGCATTTTTTAAGCATATGCCTTTTGTTGTTGCGCATGAACTGAGCATTTCTACCGATACTTTTCCCCAAACGGCAAAATCGATGTTTCCGATCAGAGACTGTTTTGCTCTTTCTTGCGCGGTGGTTGACCAATTTCGGGCCGCCAATCTGCCCTGCATAATTGTTATACAACTCTAACTTACATGATTCGAGTGTTCACCACGGCCTCTTTCCTTTCGCTTGCGAAAGAATGGCGGGGCTGGCTCGCTTTTGACGATGATGCCATCGCCATTGTGGCCTGCGTATGACGGATGGACAAAGAAGCAGGCTCCGCGATCCTGTGTAGTCGAAAGCTTTGCTCGGTGTGCCTGCTCAAAGAAAAAGGCGCGGTCGAAACCGCGCCTTCAACGTGTCTTCCCATACAGGATCGTTGCGATCAGGCTGCCTTCACATTTGTCAGCTTTGGCATCAGTTCGAGCAAATGCTGGGAGTATTCATGCTGCGGATTTTCGAACAGCTTCTCGGTTTCAGCGACTTCCAGCAGCTGTCCGTGGCGCATGACGCCGACCTTGTCACACATCTGACGGATGACCGGAAGGTCGTGGCTGATGAACAGCATCGTCAACCCGAGCTCGGCCTGAAGATCCTTGAGCAGGTTGAGGATCTGTGCCTGAATCGACACGTCAAGAGCCGATGTCGGTTCGTCGCAGATCAGGAAACGCGGACGGGTCGCCAGAGCACGGGCGATGGAAATGCGCTGACGCTGGCCACCTGAGAACTCGTGCGGGTATTTCATCGCAGCCGCTTCACCCAGTCCGACGTGATCGAGCAGATCGCGGACGATGCTTTCCGTTTCGGCACGGGAACTGGCAAGTCCATGGAAGCGGATCGGCTCCGCAATGATATCCATGACTTTCATGCGCGGGTTGAGCGACGAGAACGGATCCTGGAAGATCATCTGCATTTGCCGACGAAAATGGTCCCGCTTCTTCTCGGTCGTAATCTGCGTCAGATCAGTCCCGGCAAAATAGATGCTGCCTTCCGCCGGCGTATAAAGTCCGGAGATCATCCGCGCAATGGTTGACTTGCCACTGCCACTCTCGCCCACGAGCCCGAAAATCTCACCGGAGTTGATTTCGAAGTTGGCGTCTTTCACCGCATCGAAATAGCTCCGGTTCTTCTTGAAGATCGAGTTCTTGGTCATAAACCGCATGTAGAGTTTTTCGACATGGATCAGCGGACCGGTATAGTGGTCTCCGAAGTCGCGGGCCTGACCGAGCCAGTGATTGGAAATGTCGAGGCTCTTTTTCGTTTCGCCTGCGGACTCGATATATTCGACCAAAGGGAAACGATCGAGACGCTTGTCAGGGCGCGGTACGGCGCTGATTAGGCTCTGGGTGTAGGGGTGGTCCGGATCACCAAGAATCTTGGCAGTGGTCCCCTCTTCCACCAGATTGCCGCGATACATGACGGCAACGCGGTCGGTCACGTCGGCAATCACTCCCATATCGTGGGTTATGATCATCATGCCGACATTCTTCTCGACGCAAAGCTTCTTGATCAGCTCCAGAATCTGGGCCTGAATGGAAACGTCAAGCGCCGTTGTCGGCTCGTCGGCAATGATCACTTCCGGCTCGGCGCAAAGCGCAAGGGCGATGACCACACGCTGACGCATGCCACCGGAAAACTGATGCGGATACTGTTTGACGCGGTTTTCCGGATCGGGAATGCCGACCTGACGCAGCAGATCGACCGCGCGGGCCTTCGCCTCGGCTTCGGTCACATCCAGATGCAACTCGATGGTTTCCACCAACTGCTTCTCGATGGTCTGAAGCGGATCGAGTGAGGTCAACGGATCCTGAAAGATCATGCCGATACGCTTGCCACGCAGCTTGCGCTTTTCGCGATCACTGAGATTGTCGATCCGCTCGCCCTTGAGGTAGACCTCGCCGGCGGCCATGCGCCCTGGAGGTTCCAGAAGGCCGATGACGGCGTTGCCGATGGTGGACTTGCCGGCGCCGGATTCCCCGACGACGCCAAGAACTTCACCCGGATTGACCTGCAGGGAAACCTTGTCGACGGCGACCATGGTGCCGCGTCGGCTTGGGAATTCGATCCGGAGATCCTTGATTTCCAAAAGTGCCATGATTATTCCACCTCGCCTTATCGCAGTTTCGGGTTTAGCGCATCGCGCAGCCAGTCACCCAGAAGGTTGACGGCAAGGACGAGCAGAATGAGAGCGATACCGGGGAAGATCGAGATCCACCATTCGCCGGAGAACAGATAGTCGTTACCGATGCGGATCAGGGTACCCAGTGACGGTGTGGTTGGCGGCACACCGACGCCGAGGAAGCTAAGGGTTGCCTCGGTGATGATGGCCAGAGCCAGATGAATGGTGCCTATCACGAGCACCGGACCCGTAACGTTTGGCAGGATGTGACGAAACAGGATGGTGCCGGGGCGAATGCCGATGACACGGGCTGCCTGCACATATTCCTTGCCCTTCTCCACCATGGTGGCACCACGCACCGTACGGGCGTATTGCACCCAACCGGAAATGCCGATGGCAAAGATCAGAACATAGATGGCCAAATCGTCATGCAGATCCCTTGGAAAAATGCCGCGGGCCACACCATCAATCAGCAGGGCAATGAGAATTGCCGGGAAAGACAGCTGAACGTCGGCAATACGCATGATGAAAGTATCGGTACGACCGCCAGCATAGCCACTGATGAGACCAAGGCCAACGCCGAGGACGACCGAGAAGGCAACCGAAGCAAAGCCGACGAGCAGTGAAATACGGGCACCATAGAGAATGGTCGACAGGATGTCGCGGCCCTGATCATCGGTTCCTAGCAGGAAGCGCATGTCGCCATCGAACTCGTTCCATGCAGGTGGCAGGTTGGAATCCATGATGTCGATCGATGCAAGATCGAACGGATTGTGTGGCGCGATTATCGGGGCAAAAATGGCTGACAGGATGATAAGCAG
The DNA here is from genome assembly GCF_963666525.1 of uncultured Cohaesibacter sp. Lineage (NCBI taxonomy): Bacteria > Pseudomonadati > Pseudomonadota > Alphaproteobacteria > Hyphomicrobiales > Cohaesibacteraceae > Cohaesibacter > uncultured Cohaesibacter sp. The sequence goes on along the minus strand of NZ_OY762905.1, from coordinate 4,910,308 downwards.
AGTGATCACCGCTGACAGGATTACGACGGGAGAATGGGAAAAGCTGTACCAAAGGTCGCCGTCAAAAAACCGTTTCAAGGCTTGTTTCATAAGAAAAGTTTCCTGAATTACCGTTGGGACATCGCTCAGTGACTACCGCTGACGCGATCAACGCGCAAACGGGGGTCAACAAGGAAATACAAGATATCGACGATCAGGTTGATCACAACGAAGAACAGCGCAATCATGACCAGGTAGGCCGCCATGATGGGAATATCCACGTCGCTGATCGCCTGAATGAAGAGCAACCCCATACCCGGCCACTGGAACACGCTCTCGGTGATGATCGCAAAGGCGATGATCGAGCCAATCTGCAGGCCGGTGATGGTAATGACGGGAACAAGTGTGTTCTTGAGGGCGTGACGATAATTGACGGACCGCCGTGGCAGACCGCGCGCGCGGGCAAACTTGATAAAATCCGTACGCAGCACTTCGAGCATTTCCGCACGAACCAGTCGCATGATCAGCGTCATCTGGAACAGGGCAAGCGTGAAGGCTGGCATGATGATCGATTTTAGGCCGGTCACGGTCAGCAGGCCAGTTGACCACCAGCCGAGCATGACGACATCTCCGCGTCCGAAGGTCGGCAGAATGCGCCAGACGACACCGAACAGCAGGATCATCAAAATGCCGATGAGGAATGTTGGCAAGGAAACACCGATCAGGGATCCTGTCATGACAATCTTGGTCACGATGCTATCCCTGTTCAGGGCTGTATAGACCCCCAGCGGAATACCCAGCAGCAGGGAAATCAACGCAGAGATCAAAGACAGCTCCAGTGTCGCGGGCATGCGCTCGGCGATTAGATTGCTGACAGGTTGCTTGTGGTGATAGGAAAGACCGAAGTCGCCCTGCACGGCATTGCCAACAAATCGGCCGAACTGAACAAGGAACGGGTCATTCAGCCCAAGCTGTTCCCTGAGCTGCTCGCGCTCGGCAAAGGTCGTGTCCTGACCGACCATGTTGCTGATCGGGTCGCCCACATAGTTGAAGAGCGCAAAGGCAACGAAAGCCACGGTCAGCATGACCATCACACTTTGCAACAAACGTTTCACGATGAATGAAATCACGGATTTGGCTCCCTGAGATCCAGTTGTTCTACTGAAAGGCTTCTCACGGCCTTTTCAGGCAAAAAACCCGGGCGCCGAAACGCCCGGGAGTAATGTCTTTTGACTATTCTGGAACAACGATGTTGCGGAAGTCGAGCACGTTATCTGCACGCTGAACAACCGATACACCATCGCGAACACCCCAGGACAGTGGCTGCTGATGCAGAGGCAGGTAGCCAACAGCGTCCTTCACAATCTGGAAGGCTTCGTCGATCATGGCCTGGCGTTTTGCAGGATCGGTTTCTTTGCCGATTTCCCCGGTCAGTTCATCAACACGAGCGTTGGAATAATGGCCGAGGTTGAACATGCCCTGCTGTGCGTCTTTGTCGACGGAATGCAGAAGGTTCAGGATGGCGTTGTGCGCGTCGATGGAACCCGGAGTCCAGCCAAGCAGGTAGAAGCTGGTGTCAAAGCCACCGGTAGCCAGAATCTTTGCGAAGTACTTGGCTTTCGGCTGAGCATTGAGATCAACCTTGATACCAACCTTGGCGAGCATACTGGCAACGGCCTGACAAGTTTTCTCGTCATTGACATAGCGATCGTTCGGGCAGTCCATACCAACTTCAAAACCATCCGGATACCCGGCTTCGGTCAGAAGCTGCTTGGACAGTTTCGGATCGTAGGTATATGGCTTGGCGATTTCGGCGTTATAGCCATTGATCTGCGGCGCAATCAGGGTGCCGGCAGAGGTGGAAGCGCCGCGCATGATCTTCTGCTTGATAGCATCAAGATTCAGGGCATGAGCAAATGCTGAACGGACTTTCTGATCCTTGAACGGGTTCTTGCCCTTGATGTTGGAATAGAGCAGTTCGTCACGTTCCTGGTCCATGCCGAGGAAGATGGTGCGGGCTTCAGGGCCGGTCAGAGGAGCAACCCCCTTGGCTTCGTCGAGACGCTGCCAGTCCTGAACAGGAACAGGGTAAACCAGATCCATTTCACCGGAGATCAGAGCGGCAACGCGGGTTGCGGCCTGCTTGATCGGGGTGAATTCGATTTCCTTGACGTTGGACTTGATGTCTTTCCAGTAGCCATCGAAGCGAACCAGTTTGGTTTTCACGTCCGGCTGACGCTCAACAACCATGAAAGGACCTGTGCCGTTTTCATGCAGGTTGGCATAGTTGTTGGTGTTGGTATCGCTCGGGCTGGTGGCTTCGAGCGTGTTGTTCTCTTCGCTCCATTCCTTGTCCATGATGTAGAGGAACGTCAGGTCCTGCATCAGAACAGCGTTTGGCTGACCAGTGGTGGCTTCGATTGTGTAATCGTCGATCTTGGTCATGGAAGCGATCTGGCCTGCGCGACCGCGAAGGTCGGAGCCGTCGGTCTGGGCGCGCTTCCAGGAGAAGATCACGTCATCAGCGGTAAAAGCATTACCGTTGTGGAACTTGACGCCTTCACGCAGGTGGAAGATCCACTTGTTCGGTTCCGGGTTTTCCCAGGACGTAGCCAGAGCCGGGATCAGCTTCAGGTTTTCGTCATAGGCGGTCAGAGCATCGTAGAAGTTGCCCTGGAAGCCCAGTGTGAAGGTTTCGTTGAGGCTGTAAGGGTCCATGGAACCCAGATCGCCCTGAAAGGCGTATTTGAAGGTCTGTGCCTGCGACGGAGCAGCCATTGCGATGGCGCCGATTGCAGCGGCTACCAACAGCGATTTTTTGAATAATGTCATTTGCGGTTCCCTTTTTATTACAAGATGACAGTCTCTGCTTTGAATTTTGCAGTTTGTTACGTGAACGCCTTTTGTACAAGCCCGTTAAAAACAAAATTTTCACAGGACCTGAAGCGATTCAGCTTTTTGCCTGATAGTCGATGAGCTTGGTCAGGAAAGACACCGCCTTTTCGACTTCAGAAACTTCGATAAACTCGTTGGCCTTGTGCGCCTGATCGATCGATCCGGGGCCACAGACCACTGTGGAAATCCCCTCGTCCTGGAATTGACCACCTTCGGTGCCATAGGGCACGACACTTCCGGAGTTCTGTCCCGTCAGGTGACGCAGCAGGGTTTCGGCAGCCCCTTCATCCTCCGGAGCCAGAGGAGGAGCAGACGCGATGATCTCGGTGGTGATATCCGCGCCCTTTGCAGACTTGCGCATTTCCTCACGCAATTCAGCACAATAGTCTTCAAACCGCTCCGTGATATCGCTGATCTTGTCCCACGGCATATCCCGAACATCCCAATAGAACGTGCATTCACGGGAAACGATATTCGGGGCGGTGCCACCTTCGATCATACCAACGTGAACCGTGGTATAAGGAGGTTCGAAGCCGCTGTCTGGGAAGCTGTGTTCCTTGTAGTAATTGAGCTGCCCTTCAAGAAAGCAGACGAGCTTGGCAGCCGTCATGACGGCGCTAACACCCAGATGCAGCTTGGAGGAATGCGCTTCCTGCCCGGTCACCGTGGTCTTGTAGACATTGATACCCTTATGGGCATTGACCATTTTCATAAGCGTCGGTTCACCGACGATGGCTGCTGCAGGCTTCGGAAGCTGTTTGGCGATTTCCCGGATCATGGATGGTGCACCGACGCAGCCGATTTCTTCATCATAGGAAAGAGCCAGAATGATTGGCCGTTTGAGATCTGCCTTCACCATTTGCGGAACAAGCGACAGCGCGATGGCTGAAAAGCTCTTCATGTCGGCAACGCCGCGACCATAAAGGCGGCCATCTTTTTCAACAACAGTGAAGGGATCCGAATCCCAGGGCTGCCCTTCAACAGGCACGCAATCGGTATGTCCGCTCAGAATGATGCCGCCTTCCACATTGGGACCGACGACCGCAAACAGGTTGGCCTTTGTCTTGTCTTCATTGTAGACATAGGTGCTCTCGATGCCGAACCCTGCGAGATAGTCTCTCACATAATCGATGAGGTCGAGGTTCGACTTGTATGAGCTTGTGTCAAACGAAACCAGTTTGGAAATGAACTCGATTGCTGTTTTGGTCACTTCAATTGTCCTGTGAGGCTCGATATCTTTGTTATTATTATACATATGGATAATTGGCGACAGCATAATGTCAAATCGAATTTTTTTGGTGTTTTATGCGTAGATACTATATATTGTCAATAATGACAGAGTAGCTTTGATTGGTGACGGTACCCTTATGAGACTGCGACAAATAGAAGCCTTCCGTGCAACGATGAACACCGGCACCATTACCGGGGCTGCAAACATGATGGCAGTTACACAACCCTCGGTCAGTCGACTGATTGCCGATCTTGAGCTCAATCTCGGGTTCCGCTTGTTTGAAAGGAAGGGAAGTCGCCTGCATCCCACTGAAGAAGCGTTGCGTTTCTATCAGGAAGTCGAGCGAACCTTTGCCGGCATCGATCAACTAGAAGCTGTTGCCGAACGTATCCTGCAGGAACAGATGGGCCTGCTCAGCGTGCTATCGACCCCTGCCCTTGCAACCTCACTGATGCCAAAAGTGTTCAAGCGCTTTCATGAGCTTTATCCAGAGACGAAAGTCCGCCTTGAGGTGCGGATGCCGATGGAAATTTTCCGGCACCTACAATCCAATGCTGGGGATGTTGCGGTTTCGAACCACGCTGCCGAGTTGCCTGGCGTCATACAGGAACCCCTGATCGATGCTGCCTTCGTATGCGTCATTCCGGAAGGGCACCGCCTTGCGAAAAAGGATGTCATCACCCATGGCGACCTCGATGGAGAAACCCTGATCGGGCTGTCATCGGAAGGTGTGCTCAACTGGAACAAGATCTTCAAGAAGTTTCGCGAGACCGGAATCGAGAACTACAACTGGCTCTCGACGCAACATTCCGGATCAGGCTATGCGCTGGTGGCCGAAAATCTGGCCATTGGAATTCTGGAGCCCTTTTCAGCGCGTCAATGGGACGGCAGGGGCGTGGTGGTCCGGCCGCTTCGGCCGAAAATCACCTTTTCCTTCTCTTTATGCTTCTCCGCCAACAAGGCGAAGTCCTCCGTCGCGCAGGACTTCGCAAAACTTGTTCGACAACAGCTGGTGGATGAACCACCCCTGCATCAGGACTGAGACTGAAAGGACCACCCCCACTCTCATAGCCGTCAAGGGATCTGGTTGAGCCATTCTTCGGTTGCAAATCTCTCAGCCACCAGCTTTTCAGCTGCGGCATATTCTTCCGGCGTGATGTTGCCGTCCGTCCCGCCATTAAGCGTCTTGAAAGTTGCCTTCATGTGATCGATGACGGCGCGCCGTTCCATGCCGGTCTGACTTTTGACCGGATCAACGCGCTTGGCCGCACTGGCAGTCCCCTTGTCCGACAGTTTTTCGCGCCCGATGCGAAGCACCTGCATCATCTTGGAAGCGTCCATGTCGTAAGCCATGGTCACATGATGCAGCACGGTGCTTTTCTGGTAGCGCTTCTGAGCCGCGCCACCAATCTTGCCCTTGGTGCTGGAAATGTCGTTGAGCGGCTTGTAGAAGGCATCGATGCCGATCTCGTTGAGCGCCTTCAACACCCAGTTGTCGAGAAAGGCATAGGAATCGGCAAAGCTCATGTCGGCAACCAGTTCTGCCGGGGCATAGAGCGAATATGTGATCGCGGTGCCCTTTTCCACGAACATGGCGCCACCGCCCGTAACGCGGCGGATCACCTGGACGCCCAGTTCCTTTGTCGCGTCCATGTCGACTTCATTCTTCAGCGACTGGAACTTGCCGATGATGATGGCGGCCCTGTCCCACTCCCAGAAACGCAACGTTGGTGCACGCCGACCGGTAGCCACTTCGCGGGCCAGAACTTCATCAAGAGCCAGATGCATGGCGGGTGCCACTGCTTCAGAATCGATGATCTGCCATTCGTAGTCGCGCCATGTTTTTGAAACACCGAGAGCGCGCCTTACCGCGATGGCAACAGACTCGGGCGTAAAGCCGATCATGGCAACATCGTCATCCAGCCTGGTCGTAATGGCCGAGGCAATTTCCTCAACGGAAGATGTCGCCGAGAGACCATCCAGAGCCGCACAGATGTCTTCCAGAGCTTCGGCCGGTTCGAGGAAAAAGTCGCCCGCAATCTGAATGTTGCGCATGACACCGTCCTGAATGTCAAGATCGGCAACGACCAGTTTTCCACCATGTACCTTGTATTCGCCGTGCATCTGAAATTTCTCCTTTACAGCTCGTATGCCCAGTTGGAAAGCGCGGGCAACCTAGGCTCAAATAGGATGTCGGGCAACCGATTTCATGCCTTTGAGGCAAATTGTTAGCTTAGGCAATTTCGCATGGCTGTTGCTTCATGCAGGTCGCTTTGTCTCAATCCAAATTCACCCGCTCCATTGAATTGCCATGATTATAGCCTTAAATGTAGCACGCTACATAAATTGGAGAGCCTAATGACCGAGTTTGCCGGTGTCGGTTTTCTGCTCAAGCAGATCAATGACAAACTGAGCCAGTATATGAACAACGAGCTGCATCCTTTCGGGTTGACCCACACGCAGGCCAAATTTCTGCGGTTTCTCAATGATCGGAAGGGAATGGATACCTCGCAAAAAGACATCGAGGACCATTTCGGCATCGCGCATTCAACGGTTATCGGGGTTCTGAAGCGTCTGGAGCAGAAGGATCTTGTTGCCTTGGTTCAGGATCCGGTCGATCGCCGCAAGAAACTGGTCGTCCTGCTGCCTGCGGAAGAAAAGATCCATGCGCAGGTTCAGATCGCCAAGAAACGGATTGACCAGCAGATGATCAAGGGCATGTCGCCACAGCAGATCGATGCACTCGAAACAAGCCTCAGGCAACTCCATGAAAACATTCACGAACTCATGAACAAAAACAAATAGTCGGACAGTCCCCATCTTATGAAACCGCAAGATACCTCCCAAGAGAACTACCTGTTTGAACGAATGCCCGTCCCGCGCGCCATTCTCGTCAATGCCCTGCCGACCGTGGCCGGCATGGTTGTCATTCTCATCTACAATATCGCCGATACCTTCTTTGTCGGCCAGACCAATGATCCGTTTCAGGTGGCCGCCGTATCCCTCGCCACGCCAGTGTTCCTGCTCTTCATGGCGACTGGCAACCTGATCGGTATTGGCGGCACATCGGTCATCTCCCGCGCCCTTGGCGAAAAACGCCCCGGTTTTGCAAACGCCGTCAGTTCCTTCTGCTTCTATGCCTCATGGATCGTCGGCATCATATTCGCCGGCGTGTTTCTCGTCGAAATGCCGCGCATACTGAATGCTATCGGCGTCAGCGAGAACACCATAGCCCCAACCCGCGATTACCTGATGTATGTGGCCCCCAGCGCGCCGTTCGTCATCATGGGTGTCGCGTTTGGCAATATTGTCCGTGCCGCGGGAAAGGCAAAGGAAGCGATGTTCGGCATGATGCTCGGCACAGGCCTCAACATCATTCTTGATCCGTTTTTCATTCTGACACTCGACATGGGCGTTGCGGGCGCAGCCATCGCCACCCTTATCGGCAATATCGTCTCCGCGCTCTATTTCTGGCACCTGGTGGCTGGCAACAGGACCTCGCTTTCCATCAGCTTTTCGGACTTCCGAATTCGCGGTGTACTGTGGCCAGTTGTCGCCATCGGGGTTCCCGCAGCCCTCAACAACGTGCTGATGAGCACGTCGATTATCGTACTCAACAATGTGCTGTCGAGTTATGGCGACATTGCCCTTGCCGCCATGGGAGTGGCCACGAAGGTTTCCATGATCGCTGTGCTGCTGCAGATCGGACTTGGCGTCAGTATCCAGCCGCTTCTTGGCTATAACTATGGTGCAAAAAACTCAGAGCGCTTCCGGTCGATCCTGCAGACGGCCATCATCTACGCACTCATCATGGGGTCTGTCCTGACCTTCGTCAGTTGGCTTGGTTCGGGCTACATCGTCAAAGCCTTCATCGAGGATCAGGCCGTCTATGATCAGGGTGTCCGCTTCGTGAGAGCGCTTCTGCTAACCGGCCCGGTCATCGGCATCATGTTCATTTACATCAACACGCTGCAAGCCATGGGAGCGGCAAAGGAATCTCTGGTCCTGTCGGTCAGTCGCCAGGGGTTCATCTTCATTCCCATGATCTTTGTGCTTAATCACCTGTTCGGACTATCCGGCGTGGTCTATGCGCAACCGGTCGCCGATGTCATGGCCATTCTCATTTCTGTTGCGCTGGTCTATCCGCACCTGGCCAAGTATCTGCCAAAACATGATTCAACCGGCACCCACGACAAAGACCTTGGCAGCCAGCCTGCCCAATAAGAACTGCCGCGTGATGGCTTCGATATGATCTTCACTGCGCGCAGAAGCATAAAAGCCCCCTTTCAACCAGTTGAAGAAATGGGGCTTTTTGCTTCGGAGTTTGATCAGTTCGGCAGATCATTGCTGTTCGATTTGAGTGCCCTGAATATGCGATCGATCTTCTCGTCCAGAATCTCAGGCGACGTCGCATAATTGAAACGGACAAACTGCTCGTAGCCCTTGCCAAAATTGGCGCCATTGCCGCCCATGACACGTCCCTTGTCGCGCAGGAATTCAAATGGCGAGCCCGAAATTGTGAAGGCCGAGAAGTCCGCCCACGCCAGATAGGTCGCTTGCGGCTTGCACAAACCAACTTCCGGCATTTCTTTCCAGAAGCGCTCGACGAAGTGATCACGATTGCTCTGCAGAACTGCAAGGTTTTCTCGAGCCCAGCTGTCCCCCTCTTCCCAGGCGGCCGTGGTTGCAACCAGCCCCGTTATGCCGGGGTGACCGAGTAACATGGCAGGCACCTTCTGCTCGAACTCGGCCTGCAACCTGTCAGAACCGAAATGCATTACCGCACAGGCAAGACCCGGAATATTGAAGGTCTTTGAGGCAGAATAGAGCGTGATGGTGCGATCCGAGAGATCGGGAAACATCTTTGCGAAAGGAACATGCGACAGACCGTCAAACAGAATGTCGCTGTGAATCTCATCGGAAATGATCGTCAAGCCGTGCGCTTTGGCCAACCGAGCCACCGGTTCCAGCTCTTCTTTGGAGAAGACCCGTCCGGTCGGGTTGTGCGGATGGCAGAGTAGCAGGATCTTCACGCCTTCATCGATCTGCCGCACAAGCGCTTCGACGTCAAGTTCATAGCGCCCGTCGACAACCGGCATGACGTTGCAGACGGCCGTGCGACGCGTCTGGGCAATGGCGGCATGGAACATCGGATAGGCTGGCACCTGAAGCGCAACCTTGTCCCCCTCTTCCGAGAACGCCCATATGGACGCGGCCACCGCCTGCACCAAATTGCTGACCGGCAGCGTGGTTGCAGTGTCGATTTCCCAATCAAAACGATCCTTCATGCGTTGTTTGAAGGCAGCCTTGAGCCTCGCTTCAGGGCCTCCATCACCATGAGAAGCGTAGCCGAACTTCTGATTGTCCAGTGTGGACTGCAGCGCATTCATGATAACGGGCGCAATGGCGAAGTCCATTTCAGCCGGGTTGGAAGGCAGGATATCTTCCGCAAAATCCACCCATTTTCCGCTTGCTCTTAGACGCAAGCGCTCGCGTGTGAGAAATTCGATCATGACGACCTTTCAAAATTAACTTGTCTTCCAATCAGGGAATGAGAGATTGATATCGGAAATAATCATTCGTGCAGGAAACGAAATGAGGAAGGAGGTAGCAACCGGGTCTAGTCGCGTTGCCAGCGTCTAGCGATAGCATTTAAGTCAAGTGTTCGCAAATATCACAGATATTGTTTAATCGAACAAAGTTTCCTCAATTATCACATTTCTGCCCATAATTTACGCGAATTGCCTGAATAATAATTATTACCACACTATAAAATTGCGGAATTATGCCATTTTAATATTTTCGATCATACGAAAACAATGAAGTATTTTGCTTAAATATTGGTCATAAGTTAGAATACGTATATCACCACAGCAAGCTACCCACCCGTTCGCCTTGACATCGTCTCAATTAAGTAGTTCATTAGTTACATATTACGATTTCAGGAATTTTTTATTCCTTTTCATTACCAGATCCTACTTTGTTACTTTTTCAGCGACGCATTGATATCGCTTTCTAATCGAAAAAGTCATTGCAACACTTAATATAGAAAATTCATTTCTAGTATTTCTCTTCTTTTACATAGCAAATCATGGTCGCGTCAATGCTTTGGCTGCGATCATAGGGCTCCGTCTTTCTTACACATTTATATGTTTGATTTTTTGCGGCTACCCATTGAACCGAACAACACACCCAATTTCGGCATTTAAGGCACTGCTTTAGTGGTTTTATTGTCGTTGTCGCTTCTCAAAGATCGTGTCACTACCCACCCAAGCATAGACACAAAAAAGTGGCAAGCTGCGGAGGAACATTCCCTCTTTACCGATGGCTTCAGGCTTGGCTCTCGGGGCTGAGGAAAAGAGGCAGCTTGCCAATCAAAGTCTGGCGGGGTTGGGAGGTCCGCACCCGCCACAGGAAGTTCGTCCCCGCCCATTGTCCGTGAACACAGGGCAGAGGGGAATATCAAGGATCGCGTGATTTCAAAGTGTCATGTGTTTTGAGAAGACAAACTTCATCCGGTTGCTATAAGTCTCCCCTGGTTTCAATGCTACGGACGGAAAATTGGGGTGGTTGGGCGAGTCTGGATAGTGCTGGGTTTCCAGTGCAAACCCGGGATAGGTCTCATAGCGAGCGCCATCCTTGCCTTCGGTTGGCTGAGCCTTGAAATGATTTGCCGTGTAGAATTGGACGCCGGGCTGGTTTGAGAAAAGCTCGAACCCGCGACCGCTGGCCGGATCACAAGCCTTTGCCGTCAGACGCATCTTGCCATCATAAACCGCATGACAAAGATTGTGGTCGTAGCCACCATCCGGCCAGGCATCGTCGATCATGTCGCCTATCGGGTGCGGCTTGTTGAAGTCAAACGGCGTTCCGTCAACCAAAGCAATCTCACCCGTCGGGATCTTTTCAGGTGTGACCAGCGTGTAGCGGTCAGCCAGAATGCAGAGTTTCTGGTCTATTACGCTGCCACTAGCGTGCCCGGCCAAATTCCAATATCCGTGATAGATCATGTTGACGATGGTGGTCTTGTCGGTCACCGCCTCCATGGTCAGCTCAAGGGCCCCCATGCAATCAACCCGGTATGTTGCGGTCGCTTCCAATGTTCCGGGGTAGTTCTGGTCACCATCAGGGCTGTGCAGCCTGAAGGTGACGGAGTTGTCTTCCGGGTTGGGAGCTGCCTGCCAAAAGCGTTTGCCATAGCCGGGCAACCCGCCATGCAGATGGTGCGGGCCGCTGTTGGTCGGCAACTGGATCTCTGATCCTTCAAGGGTAAACCGACCATGGTTGATGCGGTTGGAAAAGCGGCCGCAAATCGCTCCCGCATTGCCCGGATTGTTTACATAACTCGCAGGATTGTCATATCCGAGCACAATGTCCTCGACCTTGCCATTGCGATCCGGGCGCAGCACCCGTGTCAGAATGGCACCATAGGTCATCACCTCGATGGTGGTCTCGCCGCCGGTGATGCGATAGGCATCGACCTCCTTGCCATCGATCGTTCCAATGACAGCGTGTTCAATTGTTGAGAGAGCCAATTCCATTTCCTCCTCGTGGAAAATCCAGAGCAGTTGGCACACGTCCTCCTGCCCGTTCGGATTCGACACGGCTCTACCCCTGCGGGGCTCAATATTCTTGAAAGATCGCCCGTCGGTTTCCGTCAGGGTCCATCGGAAAGACGGTGGCCAACTTCCGACGTTTGGCCACCGGTATGTTCAAATACTCAGATCACCGATTTGACAGCGTCTGCGACAGCCTTGTCGGTGATGTTGAAATGCTTGTAAAGGACGGCCGGTGGGGCGGATTCACCGAACGTGTCGAGCCCGACGCAGGCACCTTCGAAACCGACATATTTGCGCCAGTAATCGGTATTGCCCGCCTCGACGGAGACCCGAGGAATGCCGACCGGCAGAACATCAGCCTTGTAGGTGGCGTCCTGCCTGTCGAACAGGAAAGTCGACGGCATGGAAACAACACGGGTTCCAATACCTTCTGCTTCCAGGAGCGCCTGTCCCTTGAGCGCAATGTCCATTTCACCACCGGTGGCGATGATGACGGCTTGCAGCTCGCCCTTTTCCTTGCGAAGAACATAGCCGCCACGCTTGATGGCGTCGACCTGAGCGTCCGTACGTTCAAATGCCGGACAGATCTGGCGGCTAAGCGACATCATTGTCGGCGTTTCGGCATGCTCAAGAGCACACTTCCAGGCAACGGCAGCCTCGGCTGCATCACATGGGCGCCAAACGTCGAGGTTCGGGATCATGCGCAGAGACGCCAGATGCTCAATCGGTTGATGGGTCGGTCCATCTTCGCCAACGGCGATGGAGTCATGGGACAGAGCATAGATGACCCGTTGCTTCATCAGGGCACCCATACGGATGGCGTTGCGCTGATAGTCCGAGAAGGTGACATAACCACCGCCGAACGGAATGAGACCGCCGTGCAGGGCCAGACCATTCATGATGGCTCCCATGCCGAACTCGCGGATACCGGCAAAAAGGAAGTTCCCCCCGCCTTCAGCGGTAATGGCCGTGCAATCATCCCAGATGGAAAGACAAGAGCAGGCAAGGTCGGCGGACGCACCGATCAGTTCCGGCAGTTCGCTGGCGATCATGGTGATTGCCTTGTGGCTTGCCATCCGAACCGGCATTTCCTGCTGTGCCTTTGCCGTCTCCTTGATGAAGGCATCAAGCTTGGCCTCGAAGTCTGTCGGGAAGGCACCGCTCATGCGGCGTTTGTAAACGGCAGCCTCTTGCGGGAATGCCTTTTCATAGGCCGCAAAGGCTTCGTTCCAGGCAGCTTCTGCGGCAGCACCGGCATCAACCGCGCTCATTTGGTCATAGACTTCCTGCGGGATCTCGAAGGCAGGATAGGACCAGCCCATCAGAGCACGGGCCTTGGCAATTTCCTCATCCCCAAGCAGGTTGCCATGGCACGATGCCGTGCCCCCCACCGTCGGAGCCCCCTTGCCGATGATCGTCTTGCAGCAGATCAGGGTCGGTTTTGCGTTCTGCTTTTTCGCTTCAGCAACAGCTGCCTCAACAGCTTCGATGTCATGCCCGTCAATGTCACGAATAACATTCCAGCCATAGGCTTCAAACCGCATTGGCGTATCATCGGTAAACCAGCCCTTCACTTCGCCGTCGATGGAAATGCCATTGTCGTCATAAAGCGCAATCAGCTTGCCAAGGCCGAGCGTGCCGGCAAGGGAACAAGCTTCATGGGAGATGCCTTCCATCAGGCAACCGTCGCCCAGGAACACGTAGGTATGGTGGTCGACGATATCATGTCCGGGGCGGTTGAATTCGACCGCCAATACCTTCTCGGCGAGTGCCATGCCGACGGCATTGGCGATGCCCTGCCCGAGTGGTCCGGTGGTTGTTTCAACGCCGGGCGTTACACCATGTTCCGGATGGCCCGGGGTCTTGCTGTGCAGCTGGCGGAAGTCCTTGATGTCGTCCATGGTGACGTCATAGCCGGTGAAATGCAGCAGGCTATAGAGGAGCATGGAGCCATGGCCGTTGCTCAGCACAAAGCGGTCACGGTTATCCCATTTCGGGTTTTTGGGATTGTGTTTCAGGTGACCCTTCCAGAGGGCTACACCCATTTCAGCCATACCCATGGGCATGCCCGGGTGGCCTGACTTGGCATTCTGTACGGCATCGGCCGAGAGAAAGCGGATGGCGTTTGCTAGAACGGTTGGGGCTTTATCTACCATTTCAAACCTCGTGGAAGACTATTTGTAGGCCGTGACGAAAATTTCGATCAAAGTGTCGCCGCCCAGATCGGGCGAGCACAGGGTCGCGCGGGCTGGCAGATGCTCTGCCTCGAACCATTCGCCCCAGACTTCGCTCATTCCTGCCTTAAGATCGAGGCTGGCGAGATAGATGGTTGCGAACAGAACCTTGTTCTTGTCCGAACCTGCCGCATGCAGGTAGCCTTCCATCTTTTCGAGGGTCTCAAGCGTTTGCCCTTTGATATCCTTGCTGGTATCATCGCATGCAGTACCGCCGACAAAGACAAACCCGTCTTTCTCAACGACGCGATGCAACACAGGGGTAGGAAGATATCTGTTTACCATGGAGTGTTTCCTTTCCTTGTTTGTGGGGGAATTGTCGCAATGCTTGTGGAAGGGCGCGGCAATTCCCTCTGATCCTTTCCGGCGTTATTTTTTCTGTTTCTTGAACTCTTGCTCGATCAATGCGGTCATGCGTTCGAGAGACGCCATTGCCTGGACGCCATCGTGGATTTGGGGAGCAGCCGACGGCTCACCGCGAAAGGCGGCAGCTGCATCAGCGATCAGCGCTGCGTATCCCTTGTGGTCCTCATTGGCTGCGGCTGTGAAATTGGGTTCCCAGCAGAGGGTATCAACATCGGGATCGAGCGTTGCGTTCCGGTCATCGGCCTTGAAGGGCGGATGGCGGAAGTATTTCAAATGGATGATATTCTGAATCTCGATCCGCCTGTGGTCACCCATGATGGTCAGGCTTTCGGTTGGATTGCCACGAGACTGGGTGGTGCCCATGGCAACGGAACCGATGGCACCGTTTTCGCATTCAAAGCCCAGATGCACGAGGATATGACCCGGCTCAGAGACATTGACCCGCACCGACAGATCTGCGAAGGGTGCCCCGGCCAACCAGGGCAGCAGGTCCATGTAGTGAACACAATGATGCAGGTAAAAGCTCGAATAGTCAGGCTTTCCCGAGAAATAGGCAGGCTCGTTCATATAATAGCCGCTCAGTCCCATGACCGGGCCAAATGCCTCGGCTGCGAGGATGTTGCGGGCAATCCGGTTGCCGGTGGAATAGCGTTTCATGAAGCCGACAACGACGGGTTTGCCAGCCTTGTCGGCGGCAGCGGCTATCTCCCGCGCACTTGCCAGATCCTTTGCGGGGGGCTTCTCGATGAAGACCGGCAATCCCCTGGCAAGCGCAGCCAACGCCGCGTCATGATGAACCTCCGGCCCCACAGCCATGCCAACAGCGTCGAGCCCCTTGTGATTGACAAGGTCATGGAAGTTTCCATAAGCCGCTTCGGCGCCATATTGGGAAGCGGCCCGTGCTGCGGCCTTGCTATCAAGATCGCAGACCGCTGCGATGCGCAAGTCATTGCGAGCCAGTTGCGGCATCAACATCTGCGTGGCGTGACGCCCGCATCCGATCCAGCCTATATTCAGTGTCATCTTTGACAGTCCGCCATTCGA